>JAQGHS010000138.1 GCA_028291605.1 Planctomycetaceae bacterium
GGAACGAAGCGCCCCCTCAACATTGCATCGCCTTGCGAAGTCGGCGACAAAATATGAGACACGCTCCAGAAGTGACGCACGTACCGACTCGCGAGGCGGCACTTACATAGACTTATGCGTGCGGTCGTAGCGTAAACAGAGAATTCATCGGATTGATGTTCTTCAGATTGCTTGGTGAACCGACTAGTCCGAGATGCATTATCGATATTAACTGCACTGAAGTATCATCTGGAGAATGACTTCTGGCGATAAGATCGCGGGCAAATGCAATGGCAGCCGAGTCAGAGTATCTTCAAGGTTGGATTGGCTGTTTAGCCTAACTTCGGTAAAGGTCGCGTGTTCAGTCCAGGCCGCCTCCACTCGAAGGGCACATGCGAGAATTCGCAAGCGCCCTTTCTTATTGCATTTGCGGAATTCACCGCTAGCCAATTTTTGCCTGGAACTTAGCAGCGATCGGTTTTGTACCAGCCAGACCTCAACAATTTGCTTTTCAGTTCTTTTGAAGAGCGAATCCCAGCACCCCTGTGAACAGTCACCGGCATTCTTCCGACAGTGGAATCTCAACTCCACGACTTCCCGATACGGTGCCTCGCCGGTAGGGAACCTCCTGATTTCACTCGCTGAAATGTTTTCGTCACATAATTACAGTAGTCATGTGTGCCCCAAGTGTGAATTGCCGCGTTAACAATTGGAGACACCCTTCGGTTGGTGGCGTTCAACTTATTGAACACCGATCCCCCAGACGCTGGCCCTCATTGAATTCAGATCGCGGATTGCCGAGCCGAGGAGATCGAAGCGATGACCGCCAGCGATTAATCGTAATTTTGGAGTGCTTGGGAACAAAGAATGCGTCGAAAACCTGCTTTGTCGCGTGTCCAAATCGAGAAATCCCACGCTGGCAGGCCATGGAAGCAAATATGATTGCGACTTCGCTGGGGCGCATCTCGACCGTCTTCAGTTTTCTGGTTCTCCAACTTGCGCTGTCTCGTGCGGCGCTCAGCTCGGCTGAACGTGCCGGTCTGGAAGCATCAGATCCGATCTCATTGCACATCGCTTGTGCCGAATCGCAACTCGCTGTGTCTTTAGCCGAGAAACGATTGGCAGAATGGCGCCACCGGGGGCATGCGCGCTTATACCATGAGGGCCATGGGAGTTGGATCAACCAGGCCCAGGCAGACTCGGCCTTTCAAATTGCGGCGTCCAGGACAATCCATGCCCAACGGTATTGCGACTGGCTGAAGGCATTCGCTGCCGGGAATGCTCGCGAGGGAGATCACGAGGCTTCGAACTCACTCGCACAGGGCACAGATCGAATCGATGTCATGATCCCTGGATCCCGTGCGGTTATTGGCTGGGTTCGGCCGATGGCGCTGCCTCCAGAATTCCGATCAGCAATCCTCGACCTGATGCGGCTGCGAGCTGATGTGTGCCAAATCGATCCACACGCTCTGGATCATTCGATTCAGGCAGTCGACGAGGGTAAAGCGGCGGTGCAGTCTCTGAAGTCCGCGGCAGGATCAATTTCCGAAGTGCAGCACACTGAACTGAAGAGGGATCTCGCTGTGGCCGAGTTGCAGCGCATCAGAGCAGAACAAGATCTGCGAGAGTTCGAGTTTCAACAACTGAGTCAGTTTGCCGAGGTGAGTATTCTCAATGACACTGATGTTGCTCATGACGCCACGCCAACTTCGGAACGCTGCCAGATCGCTCTGTTTCGTCAGGCGCGAGAGATCCTTGATCGTGAAATCGGCCAGCAGGGAATGGAGCAAGCCATGCGAGTGAATACTGAGTGGACTCAGCACCGACGACAGGCAGCGTTGCGATTCCGGGAGTCTCGGCATTCGATGGCTGACGCGTCAGTGCCGGCCTTATCGCCGAATACTGAACCGGGGGCAAATCAGGCGGACGCGCGCCGTGCCTGGTTGTCTCAATGGCTGATCAGACTTGATGCAGCAGCGAAGTTTGCAGATTTGCCTGACACCGTCGTCCAGGCCGGGCATCAAACTGAATCAATTGGTCAAACGGTTTCCTCTCACGCGGACGTAGTGGACATTCTGCCTGTAAAATCGGTTCCACACGAGCTTCGACGGGATTTGAGAAGCTGCAAGCGTCTGTTGGAATTGGTGAGGGAGTGGTATGGTGCGGAAGCAAATGTCGCCGCGGCCAGAATTGACTGCGACTTGAGATCTAGGGTGTTGACCCGGGTCACAACATCGGCGAGATCTAATCAGCAAGAGTCGGCACAGTTGAGGTACTCAACGGAATTAAAACAAGCAGAACTGAAGATTGCCGAAGACGATCGGGATCTGATCGCAATGCTGATTCGACACGCACTGGAGTCGCCGCCACACAGCCCCCTGCCCGCGTCAAACCTGCGTTTAATCGATGCTGAATTGAGTCACATTCTGCTGCAGACGGCAAGACACCGAGTGCTGGCGGCAGCTCATCCCGCAAACGAAGACGTCACGCGTGCCAAGTCTCGGCGCGATTCGCTGGTGGAACTCCAGAAGGAGGGGCAAGCCTCGCACGCTGAAGTTCAAGCCGCCGAGGTCCATGTCCGGCAAGCCGTGTTGCGTTGGAGAGCCAGCGATCAACAGCAGCGGCTGGCCGAGATTGATGCCCGATTGATGGCCCAAATCCTCGCCCTGCGGACCACTCACGCGACCACGGAAACGAACGGAAAGTAAGCCATGTTCCATCACTATTTGAAAAGTCACGTCGCCCTCTTGATCTTCGTGGCGTGCTTTGCCAATGCAGGGGGAGTCTGTGTTGGAGGCGACCCGTTTTACTACTCAACATGGTATTCCCAGCCGAGTCCGGCACTCAGTTGGGCGAGTGCTTCGGTGATGCCGGGGGATCGGTTCGGCCCGGTGTATTCCGGCGCGTTGCCGGCGAATTTCGACTCGCCGTTGTTCTATCAACCGGGATACGGTTATGTGACACCGGCCTCCCCTTTTCGATCCACGCTGCGCTATTACGGCCAGGGATATGCCTATGGGGGATTGTCCTATGGCACCAGGCCGGGTGCGTTTCTCAATCCAGGCTCCGGAATCGGGGGGTACTCATCAATTGGCATCCAGAATCGTTTTGGCGGAGTGAATACCCTTGGGATGCTGCACCCACCTTATTACCTTCCTGGCTCACCGGGAAATGACCGCGAGTTCCTCTTCCGCTGGTGATTTGTAGCGAGTGTAACCGAACAGATTCACCTCCAGTGCGTGCATTGCCTAAAGCTGGCGAAACGCTCGCGTGCCCGCATATTTTCACCAGCCAGCAAAGTTTCCCCAATGCGAATTAAGTTGACTTTTCCGGATATACGCTTTATGCGGGGCGTATGCCCCCAGTCGCAGTAGTAAACGAAATTATGGCTGGCCCGGTCACAACCAAAAGGCGCGTTGAAGGGAACTTACCGATCATTCAGATGCAAAGAGTTGTAACGATCATTCCGCGATTCAGTTCGTCTCGATGGAAATCGCCCTTGGCCACGGCGGTAAGGAAACGCAGCACGGATTATGGGATCAAGCGCAGTCACGCCCGTTGGAGAACGCGTCAGGGAGAACCTGAGAGCGGGCGCGCTTCGATTCGTTCCACGGGTCTGGCCTTATCTCATCCTCATGTTGCTACACACAGCATGGGCCGTTAACAGTTTCTCGCAGGATCGGTCGAAGGGACGAACGCTGCTGCCGGACAGTCCTCCAGAGAGGACCAGTTCCAGCGTTCGAGTTCGTCCGACCGCGTCCGAGGACACGGGCGACAGACGGTCGCCAGTACAGACTGTCGCCCCGAATCGCAGGCCGATTCGGCAGGGAACTGTGCCGGTTCAGCCGGATTTCGTCCAGGCCTCGCAGCAATCAGAGCAGCGCGACCCTGCGCCTGCACGCGGGCGCGATGCCGCCGATGTTGAATCGACACCCGGGAATATCGTGAAATCCGTTGAACCCTGGTGGCATAAAGAGGTCCAGGCCCAAACTCGAGATGTCCCGTCGACGGTGCCGGTGACCCTGGAATCACTGATCCTTAGTGCGTTAAGTAGTTCGTCGCAAATCCGCGTCTTCAAGGAATTGCCGTTGATTCGGGAGACGGCCATCTATGAGGCGGACGCTGCATTTGATTCGGCAGCGTTCGTGGAATCACGTTGGGACGACACCAACGACCCCGTCGGCAACTTGCTGACGACTGGTGGTGCGTCGAGATACAAAAACCATCAATGGTCGGGTGCCGCTGGCATGCGAAAGCGGACTCGGGTGGGTGGTACGCTCGAAGTGTCCGACCGCTTCGGCTGGCAGCGGACGAACTCAATCTACTTTCAACCTCCGGTACAAGGGACATCAAAACTGGCCATCAGCTACTCACAGCCGCTGCTGCGGGGGCGTGGCAAGTACTACAACGAAAGCCTGATTGTTCTGGCGGGCATTGATCACTCGGTGTCGGAAAACGAGTTCTCCCGACAGCTTCAAGCGCACATACTGGATGTCGCCCGCGCCTACTGGAATCTCTATCTGGAACGAGCCAACCTGGTCCAGAAACAACGAGCGGTATTACGCGCGACCAGCATTCTCAAGCAACTCTCCGCACGCGCGGATCTCGATGCCGTGGCCTCGCAAATTCAACGGGCCGAAGCAGAAGTAGCGACCCGCGAATCGGATCTCCTGCGTGCCGAAATGGCCGTTGAGAACGTCGAGGCGAATATCAGGACTCTGGTCAGCGACCCCGCACTGGGGTCGAGCGAATCGGATGTCGAGCTGCTCCCGATGGAGATGCCCAGTGACGAGAGAATTCCGGTCGACATGCAATTGGCGCTGACCGTCGCCCTGGAGACGCGACCGGAAATTGAGCAGGCGTTCCGGCAAGTAAAAGGGGGGATGGTTCGGGCCGACATGTCGAAAAGCGAAATACTTCCCATCTTAACACTAATTACCGAGGCCTATGTCGCCGGCCTGCAGGGGGGCGGCAGCATTGGCGATGCCTTTACCGACCAGTTTCGGGTCGGTGGACCGGGCTACTCAATTGGTCTCCAGTTTGAAGTCCCCCTCGGAAACCGTGCAGCACTGTCCCGCAACGAACGCCGTCAGTACGAACTGCGACAGCTTCGTAATCAATACGCCTCGACTGTCAGCACGGTCTCGCTGGAAGTTGAAGTGGCCGTGCGCGAGGTGGAGACATCCTATAACGAAATGCAGGCTCAGCGACGAGCCATGATTGCCAGCAGATCCCAGTACATCACTCTGCTGCGACGCTGGGAATTACTCCCCGGTGAAGAGAACACGGCCTCCCTGATGCTGGAGAATCTGTTGATTGCCCAGGAACGCCTGATGAGTTCCGAGATCGCTTACACACAGGCTTGGACAACCTATAACTTGTCCCTCATCTATCTGCGGAAGGCGACCGGCGAATTGTTGCAGTCCTGCGGGATCTCGTGGGCAGACTATCTGAAGGACTGCCAGGCCTGTGACGGGGAGTTCCCATTAGATCCTCGCCTGATGCAGCCTGCTTCGCCAGCTAAAGCCCAAGCTCCACCTGCACCGAAGGTCGCCCAGCAACAGCAACAGAAACAGCAGACAACCAGGGGAAGTGCCGCGCAAGTCGCCGAGGAGTATGAGACGACAAGCGACGCAGTTGAGCCGCGGGCAGTGCCCGGACAGCGCGATGATTCCAGGATCAAGAAGTCGTCTCCAGTGACGGAGCGGAAGGTCGCGCCGGTCAGACGTTCGATTTTCGCTCGTCCGGCAAAGCCCAAGCCACAATAGATTGTGATTGCGAATCGCACGGAGCATCCCGAAAAATATTGGAATGTCATGCCATGCCAGACCAGACCCAACACAATTTGATCAAGGCCACTGCAGCATGGCGCGGCTGGGTGGCCGTATCTGTGATGGGATGGATGATCTGCTGCATCCTGGCTGTGTCCCTCGTTGCTGATGACGATGTCCCCCGGGGCGCGACTGTTCGTCAGTCGAATCTCAAGCAGCCTCCATCCGATAGATTTAAATCAGTCGAGCGCAGGTTGCCGCTACATTCTCCAGTTGCCTCGGCCACTCGATCAAACAAGGAACAACGGGCGCCGATCAGGACTGCGGAGCAAGTTCAGCCCGTACCAGCGAGGGGGCATTCCGTACCGAATGTGAAACCCGTTCACAATGTTTCGACAGCAGATGTTGTCCCGGCCGAATCTGAGCAGTCCTGGTGGCTGAAGCCCATGATGGAGCCCATGCGTAACGACGCCGAAACTCTCTCCATCTCTCTCGAGTCAGTCCTGGTCCGCACTCTGCAGCACTCCTACCAGATCAAGTTCTTCAGCGACGTCCCGTTGATTCGCGAAACGGGCATCGTCGAAGCGGAAGCGGCTTTCGACTGGTATGGATTCCTCGAGAGTCGCTGGGATGACACGAATGATCCCGTCGGTAGTGTCTTAACCGGTGTACCGCAGGGGGGCAGGTACAAGAATAACCAGTTCTCAAGCTCGACCGGTGCACGCAAGCGAACACTGGCCGGCGGCCAGTTAGAGGCGGCTCAAAGCTTTGGCTTTCAGCAGAGTAATTCGGTCTACCTGGTGCCATCGCCGCAGGGAACTGCTCGCTTATCGCTGGGCTACACGCATCCGCTGATGCGTGGACGCGGTCAGGTCTATACCACAAGCCTGGTTTGCCTCGCGCAGATCGACAAGGCCATCTCGGAGCAGGAATTCTCGCGTCAGATACAGTCGCATCTCATGGATGTGGCCCGGGCGTTCTGGCAGTTGCACATTGCGCGGGCCACGGTCATACAGAAACGCAGGTCGCTCAAGTTGATAACCAACCTGGCCAATCAACTTCGCGAGCGCTCTGAGATCGATATGGCCGTGACGCAACTCGAACGTGCCGATGCGGAAATTGCCACGCGTGAGGCTGAGTTTACCCGAGCCATTACTGCCATGCGAAATGCCGAGGGGCGGCTGCGAGCTCTGGTGAACGACCCCGAACTGGGATCCTACCAAGACGTCGAATTGATCCCGCTCGACGTTCCGCTCAGGGACTCGATTCCCATCGATATGCAAATGGCCCTGACCCGGGCCCTGCAGTTTCGACCCGAGCTGCAGCAGGCGCTGGAACAGATCAAGGCGGCCGCAATTCGCCTGGACATATCACAGAATCAGATCTTACCGCTGTTGAATCTGACCACTGAAGTCTATGTCGCCGGTCTGCAGGGCGGCGCCAGTGTGGGCGATGCCTGGGTCGACCAGTTCTCGGTCGGCGGTCCCGGATATGCGATCAGCAGCACCTTTGAGTACCCCCTCGGTAATCGGGCCGCTCGGACCCGGGCCGATCGCCGCACCCTGGAACTGCGGCAAATGCAGGCGCAGTATGAAACCACGCTCAAAGTGCTGAAGCTGGACGTCGGGACCGCGATCCGCGAACTCCGGACGTCGTACGCCGAAATGCTGGCCCAGGGAAAGGTGGCGGAAGCGACGGTCGCACAATTGAGCGACATCGTCGAGCGTTGGAATTACCTGTCTGGTGAAGACGGTAATGGGACGTTGATTCTGGAGAATATGCTGCGAACTCAGAATCGAGTCACGAATGCGGAAGCGGCTTACCTGAAAGCGTGGGTGACATATAATCTGGCACTCATCAACATCAAGAAGTCTACCGGAGAATTGCTGCAGCACGAGCGAATGAGCTGGAAGGACTACTACAACGAGTGCGAAGGGATCAAGACCCGGACACTCGAAAAGCCCGACCTTGGTCTTCAAGGCTGGCGCCCGTAGCCCGTTCGAACAACACGTTGGCCCCGTTCGCCAGGAGTTGGACCAGAACGCGGGCTTCCCGCCCATCGGTAAGCATTGCCACGAAACCAGCAGTGTGCCGTCGGCTCATGCCGTTCCTGCCAGCGCCGGTTCCTGCCGCGCAGCGCGTGCCCGATTGCAGAAGGAGGCCTGTGTTCGTCGGCAGTGTTCCATCAGCCTGTTGGTTGCGTGAATCATCGAAAGCACGTCGCCGCGCTGAGCGGATTGCTCGAGTTCGGACGCTTCCGAGGCGAGTTCATCCAGCCCGTGTCGGGCAGCCATCGTCTTAACATGCTCCGCCAACGCCCCCAGCCTGTCGAAGTCTTTGGCGTCAACCGCAGCAGCGATGCGTTCCATTTGCATTCCAATGGACAAGGCCACCTGATTGGTTACTGGCGTCGCCGACAAGCTTTGGCCCTTGAGTGTCAGCGAGACAACTTCGATGAATCGTTCTACGAGTTCGGGATCAAACTGGGTATTCGCGCAGCTTCGCAGCTCAGCGAACGCTTCGCTCGCGGATCGTCCCTTCCGGTAGACCCGATCCGACACCATTGCATCAAACGAATCGGCGATCGTCAGGATCCGCGCCCCCAGTGGGATATCCTGCCCCTCGGGAAGTGCCAGATCGCGCGCGGTCCCTCCGAAGAATGCATGGTGCATCTCGATGATCTCGGACAATTGATCGGAGGCAAATGAGGCGCGGATAATCTCGACGCCGATGTGATCGTGCCTGTGCATGACCTGCCACTCCTCACGCGTCAGTGGCCCCGGTTTCAGCAGAATATGGTCAGGCACCCCAATCTTGCCTATGTCATGCAGCAGGGCGGCCACTTCCAGCACATAACATTCGCTCATCGACATGAGCCCTTGAGCCACCGCCACGCACAGGTCCGCGACGCGCCAGCTATGTTCGGCGGTCGAGAGGTCTCGATAAGCGAGAGACGAAACCAGGGCCGTCACCGCCGGGTACGGAATCGGCATCGATTCGGCAATCGGATTATCACGGCTGGGCTTTTTGGCCGCCGGTTTTTCGTGCAGCAATTCTGGGGGGATGAGGTCCCAGCGCATCACGCGGTTGCGGCCGGAACGTTTCGCCCCGTACAAGGCCTTGTCCGCCTGTTCGAGCATGTCTTGAAGTGTCGTGGCAGCAAACGCCACGCTGGAAATCCCCAGGCTCCCGGTCACTGGGATCTTGGGAATATCCAGGCAACTCAACGTTTTGCGGATTCGTTCCGCGACGATTGCGGCCTGATCTGCGTCGGCCCCAGGCAAGAGTGCCGTGAATTCCTCACCACCATAGCGGCAGACCAGATCGACATCACGGACCGCCTGCTGCAAAGCGTCGGCGGCCATTTTTAACACCATGTCACCGGCACCATGTCCATGGTTATCGTTAATCGCCTTGAAGTGATCCAGGTCCACCATGATACACGACAGCGGCTGCTGCAGGCCGACTGCTTTGTCCCATTCCTTGTTCGCAATCTCGAAGAACGAACGCCGGTTCAAACAGCCTGTTAAAGGGTCACGCGTCGCCAGTCGTTCGAGTTCCTGGTTCTGAGTTCGGATCATCACCAGGCTCTCATTGAGGTCTCCCAACATGTCCACTAACTGTCGTTTGTTCTTCTCCAACTCGGTCACGTCTTCGAAACTGGCGACGACTCCCCGGCAATGTCCGGCGTCGTCCATGATGGGAGCACTGTTGACGATAAACATCTGCTTGTGCTCATAGTCGGCAACCGACTCGACCACGGTGCCATGATACGGTCGGCTATCCCGCAGCACTTTCGACCACGGTTCCCATTCGGAATTCTCTTTAAGTTCCGCGGAATTGCCCATCAGGGGGAGCCGCGAGACCGGTTGCCCAATGAGCTGTTCCTCGGTGAACCGCAGCTTTTCTCGAAAGGCACGATTCGACATCACTATTCGCTCATTATGGTCCAGCAGCAGCAATCCCTCACCCAGTGTATCGAGAGCCGCCCGCACACGTTGTGGAACAACTCGTGATGGATTCAGCATCGTGAGTACGCGACTAAGGTACAGACAGTACGCCAGCGTTCCCAGCAGGGCATAGGCGACGGACAGCTTCAGTAACGGACTTTCCAGCCAGCCCCGCCATCCTGCAGCTCGAATCGGCTGGAACGCGATCTCCACTGTTCCCCAGCGTTTCTTATTGAAAGTGATGGGCACTCGCATGTGTGTTTCGGTGGAGATGTCGTGCGAGGCCCCTTCCCATTCCTGGGCGTGATTACCGATGAAGCAGATTAGCTGTCCGTTTGCCCGGCGGATCCCCAGTGCTTTCATGTCGGGATTTCGATCCCGGGTCGCCTGCAGCATCGCCTGCAGCGCCTCCGAGTCTTCGTACTTGGCCAGCGACGAACAGCCGATAGCGACCGATTCACAAAGACGTCCGCGCGATCGCAACGTCATCGCATAGTCGTCTGGGATCAGGCCCAGCGAAAATGCTGCGCATAGCAGGGACAGGGTCACCCCCACCAGGCTGACGGAAATCATGAACAAAGTGATGTAGCGTCTGATCATAACTTAGTGTCACAGGTTTGTACGTTTACGATTACGATTGGCAGAACTCTGGTAACGCGAGGCTCATGTTTCAGCGGGAGGTCGCCGTTCGGGTTCGGAATCTACCGACGATTTCGACATCCGCGACGCGACGAGGGACAGCAAGGAATCGTCGGACTGATCAGCGTCATTGGCCTTGCGGCCGGGGTCACCCAGCGAATCGAGTATGGGTAACGGATCCAGAGCAATCCACGACGGTGCCAGTGACAGCATGGTCGCCACTAACGTGCCGCTGCGAAGGATCCAGATCACATAACCGACGGAGAACACACCCGTCACAAGTGTCGCAGCTCCAGCGACGAACTGATCCGTCAGTTGTTGGTCCTTCGCTCCTCGCTCAAGTTCTTCCTGGAATGAATCCAGATTGTCCTGCAGCTCGTCGTTACGGACGGTCCTGACTTCACTGGTTGCAGCCGTCTTAGATGTCGTGAGTCGGGCCGTGCGATTCAGCGGCTTCTCTTCGTTCAAGTAAATCAGGAGATCGTCTTCACCGTAGACATCGCCTGCTGATTCGATCGACGCCAGTCGTGGACTCTTGAAGCCGGGACTTGTGCCAGTGATGAGATAGTCGTCATCCAGCAAAGTATTAGAAGGTGTGGACAAGATGGGGACATGGCCATTGTTGTTGGAAATGGGTGTCCCCGGGTTGGGGGTAACTATCGATGGCAGGTGATTGCCTGTATTGATGGGATCTTCCGAGGTGGTCACTCCATTTCCCCCCTGTGTGACCGTGATGTCTACCGTGACCACGGCGCTCGTGGCCGAACCATCGAACGCCACATAGGTAAACGTATCGCGTCCCAGGAAGATCTTATCTGGGATGTACTCGAACGAGCCATCGGCATTCATTCGTACGGTACCATGCTCGGGCTGCTGAATCACTTCTGCAGTCAACTGTGTGTTGTCGACATCCGTGTCATTCGAGAGCACACCGGTATCCACGGGAATATCCAGCGACGCATACTGGTTCGTCGTGTACTGGTCGACGGTGGCGACAGGGGCGTCGTTGACATCGGTAAATGTGATCGTAGCCGCAGCCGGGCGAACCAGACTGTTTCCGTCAGTGACCGCAACGGAGTAAGTCGGCGCCACTTCACCACCGTCGTGAACAAAGAGGATCCGGCCGGCGTCGATGTCTAATTGAGTGAAAGTCGTGATACTTACGCCCTCAGCGCCCACGACTTCAAAGTACCCATGCGTGACATTCGACACCGTGTAGGTGAGGTCCTGCCGGGGGTTGTCAGAATCGGTGGCGTTCAGGTTGCTCGCGGTGACAACTGTCGTTTGTCCTTCAGTGACTGTCAGCTGGTTACTCAGGATGACAGGAGCATCATTCAGGGCATTCAGTGTGATCACCGCGCTGTCGGTGTCAGTCAGCGTGCCACCCAAGCCGGTATTATGCAGGTCGCTGACGAGAAGGGTCAGCGTGTCAGTCGGGGGTGGAGTATCACTGTCGATAAAGTAGGTCAACGTTCCGGACAGGTTCCCTGCTAACAACTCATTGATCTGACCGACTATCCCGGACAGCGTGACCGCGTTGGTGCCGTTCCCCGATATCGTCACCCCGGTGGTCCCGGCCTCAGCCGTGAGAGTGCCCGAAATGACGGAAAGGGTCGCCTGAACCGTGCCCGAACCCGCATCCAGATCCGCGATATTGAGACCCGTGCCATGCAGAATCAGCGTGGTCTGCTCGTCCACGACAAAATTGCCGGCAGCGATCACCGCCGTCGGCGCGTCGTTGACTGCGGCCACATTAATGGTGGCAAAGTCACTGGCGATCAATGCGCCCCCCAGTCCAGTATTTCCCAGGTCACTGACTTCGAGAGTCAACGTGTCGGTGGCGGCTGGCGTGTCGCTGCCATTGAAGTAGGTCAGCGTTGCCGCCAGGTTTCCCGCCAGTAGATCATTGATCTGGCTGAGCGTTCCTGAGAGGGTAATGGTGTTCGTTCCAGTGCCTGATACCGACACGCCGGTCGTGCCTGCCGATGCGGTCAAAGTCCCCGCGACGACAGAGAGCGTGGCCTGAACCGTGCCCGAACCCACATCGATATCCGCGATGCTCAGACCAGTACCCTGAAGAACCAGAGTCGTCTGCTCGTTCACGGCGTAGTTGGCAGAAATGATCGTGGCGGACGGAGCATCGTTGACCGCAGCCACCGTGATGGTCGCCGAGTCACTCGCGGTCAATGGCCCACCCACGCCCGTATTGCCCTGGTCGCTGACGGCCAGTGTGAGTGTGTCCGCTGCCACCGGAGTATCGCTATTGTTGATATAGGTCAGGGTCGCTGACAGGTTGCCTGCCAGCAAGCTGTTGATCTGGCTGACCGTTCCTGACAGGGTAATCGTATTCGTGCCGTTGCCGGTCACGACCGCGCCAGTGCTCCCCGCTGACGCCGATAGTGTCCCTTCAGCAACCGATAAGAGCGCCTGCACGGCGCCGGATCCTGCATCGACATCAGCGATACTCAGCCCCGTGCCGTGCAGAGTCAGCGTCGTTTGTTCGTTCACCGAATAGCCGGCAGGAGTCATGGTAGCCGTCGGCGCATCATTGACGGCGGTCAGCGTAATGGTGGCCGAGTCACTGCCGGTCTGCGCTCCTCCCGAGCCCGTATTGCCCAAGTCACTGACGCTGAGAGTCAATGTGTCCGATGCGGCCGGCGTATCGCTGCCATTGAAGTAGGTCAGTGTTGCAGACAGGCCGCCAGCGAGCAAATTGTTGATCTGGGTGATCGTTCCTGACAGCGTGACCGCGTTTGTGCCGCTACCCGACACCGACACACCGGTCGTCCCGGCGGTGGCCGTTAAAGTGCCGGAGACGACACTCACCGTCGCCTGAACGGTGCCGGATCCCGCGTCCACATCCGCGATACTCAGCCCCGTGCCATGCAGAGTCAGCGTCGTTTGTTCATTCACCGCATAGCTGGTAGGGACGATCGTGGCCGTTGGGGCATCATTGACTGCAGTCACTGCAATTGTGGCCGAATCACTGGATGTCAGCGTACCTCCCACACCCGTATTACCCAGATCGCTGACAGCCAGAGTCAACGTGTCGGATGCCGCGGGCGTGTTGCTGCTGTTGATGTAAGTCAACGTTGCCGTCAGGTTCCCCGCCAGCAAATTGTTGATTTGAGAGACAGTTCCGGACAACGTGATCGAACTCGTTCCACTGCCTGACACCGACACGCCGGTAGTTCCCGCCGCAGCCGTGAGCGTTCCTGATACCACCGACACCGTCGCCTGAACCGTACTGGAAGTTGCATCCACGTCCACGATACTCAGGCCAGTCCCCTGCAGGGCTAGTGCTGTTTGTTCATTGACCGAATAGCTGGCTGGAACGATGGTCGCTGTCGGCGCGTCGTTGACTGCCGAAACCGTGATGATCGCTGAATCACTGGCGGTCAGTGTTCCACCCGATCCAGTGTTTCCCAGGTCACTGATGGCGAGTGTCAGTGTGTCAGATGCCGCCGGGGTGTCGCTGCCGTTGATGTACGTCAGCGTGGCGGCAAAGCTTCCGCCCAGCAAATTGTTGATTTGACTGACCGTTCCCGAGAGGGTAATCGTGCTCGTGCCGCTGCCCGACACTGACACGCCGGTCGTCCCCGCGGACGCTGTGAGCGACCCCGAGACTACGGTCACTGTCGCTTGAACGATGCCAGCCCCGGCGTCGATATCGGCAATACTCAGGCCGGTACCATGAAGAACTAGAATCGTCTGCTCGTTCACGGCGTAGCTGACAGGAACGATGGTGGCGGTCGGTGCATCATTGACTGCAGTCACGGCAATGGTGGCCGAATCACTGGAGGTCAGGACTCCACCGGTTCCGGTATTGCCCAAGTCACTGATGGCGAGCGTCAGTGTGTCGGTCGCTGCCGGTGTGTCACTGCCGTTGATGTAGGTCAGGGTCGCAGACAAACTTCCGGCCAGCAAATTGTTGATCTGGCTGACGGTCCCCGACAGCGTGATCGAGTTCGTTCCACTACCTGTCACCGACACCCCGGTCGTGCCCGCCAAGGCGGTCAGTGTCCCCGAGACCACCGACACAGTTGCCTGGACCGTACCGGAAGCTGCGTCCACGTCGGCAATACTCAGGCCAGTTCCGTGCAGGGTGAGCGACGTCTGCTCATTGACCGAATAGCTGGGGAGACTAATCGTGGCGGTCGGTGCGTCGTTGACTGCAACCACGGTGATGGTGGCCGTATCACTGGCAGTCAACGCTCCGCCAGATCCGGTATTCCCCAGATCACTCACCATGAGCGTCAGCGTGTCCGATGCGGCCGGCGTATTGCTACTATTGAAGTAGGTCAGGGTCGCGGCCAGATTCCCGGCCAGCACATCATTGATCTGGCTGATTGTTCCGGACAGCGTGATTGTGCTCGTGCCGCTGCCCGAGACGACGACCCCCGTGGTCCCCGCCGTCGCTGTCAGTGCGCCCGATACAACTGATACCGTGGCTTGAACTGTTCCGGAACCGGCATCGACATCGGCAATACTGAAGCCAGTACCGTGGAGCGTGAGTGTCGTCTGCTCATTGACCGAGTAGCCAGGAAGCGAGATCGTGGCCGTAGGAGCATCATTGACCGACGCCAGGACGATGCTCGCGGTATCACTCCCCGTCAGTATTCCGCCTGATCCTGTATTGCCCAGATCGCTGACCGCCAGAGTCAGCGTGTCGGATGTCGCGGGTGTGTTGCTGCTGTTGATGTAGGTCAGCGTGGCCGTCAAATTCCCGGCCAGCAAATTGTTGATCTGGGAAATCGTTCCCGACAGGGTGATCGAGTTCGTACCATTGCCTGCTACCGACACACCGGTCGTACCCGCCGAGGCGGTCAGCGTCCCGGAGACCACCGACACAGTTGCCTGGACCGCACCGGAAGCGGCATCCACGTCAGTGATACTCAGGCCAGTCCCCTGCAGGGTGAGTGTCGTTTGTTCGTTGACCGAATAGCTGGCCGGAACGATGGTCGCCGTCGGTGCGTCATTGATGGCGGTAACCGCAATCACCGCTGTGTCACTTCCGGTCAGCGAGCCGCCCGACCCCGTGTTGCCCAGATCGCTAACTGTCAGCGTTAGAGTGTCGGATGCCGCCGGAGTGTCGCTGCTGTTGAAGTAGGTCAGGGATGCGGACAGGTTTCCGGTCAGCAAGTTATTAATCTGAGTGATCGTCCCCGACAGCGTGATCGTGCTGGTACCGCTGCCCGACATCGCTACGCCAGTCGTTCCTGCTGCTGCCGTTAAAGTTCCAGACACGACCGAGACCGTGGCTTGAACTGTGCCGCTACCGGCATCGACGTCCGCGATACTCAGTCCGGTGCCGTGTAAAGCCAGCGTCGTTTGTTCGTTCACCGCATAGCTGGCCGGAACAATGATGGCCGTCGGCGCATCATTGACGGCGGTCAGCGTGATGGTCGCCGAGTCACTGCCGGTCAATGCTCCACCCGAGCCGGTGTTACCCAGGTCGTTGACATTAAGAGTCAGCGTGTCCGATGCGGCTGGTGTATTGCTGCCGTTGAAATAGGTCAGGGTTGCGGCCAGATTTCCTGCCAGTAGATCGTTGATCTGGCTGATCGAGCCCGACAGAGTGATCGTGCTGGTACCACTGCCAGACACAGATACTCCGGAGGTCCCTGCGGATGCGGTGAGCGTTCCCGAAATCACCGATACCGTGGCCTGGACCGTGCCACTTCCGGCATCGACGTCCGCGATACTTATCCCCGTGCCGTGCAGCGTCAGTGTCGTTTGTTCGTTCACCGCATAGCTGACCGGAACAATCGTGGCCGTGGGGGCGTCGTTGACGGAACTGACCGTGATGGTCGCCGAATCGCTGGCGGTCGACGCTCCACCCGTGCCGGTGTTACCCAGGTCACTCACTGCGAGAGTCAGCGTGTCCGACGCCCCTGGTGTATTGCTGTTGTCAACGTAGGTCAAAGTGGCGGACAGATTGCCCGCGAGCAGATTATTAATCTGACTCAAGGTCCCCGACAGAGTGATCGAGTTCGTGCCGCTGCCTGACACTGACACCCCAGTGGTCCCTGCGGCGGCCGTCAGGGTCCCCGCGATCACCGAGACAGTGGCCTGGACCGTTCCGGAACCGGCATCCACGTCCGCGATGCTCAGGCCAGTCCCGTGAAGGATCAGCGTCGCTTGTTCACTCAGAGAGTAACTGGCCGGAACGATGGTGGCTGTCGGCGCATCGTTGACAGCCGTAATGGTGATGCTGGCCATGTCACTTCCCGTCAGGACTCCACCAGTCCCGGTGTTACCGAGGTCACTCACCGCGAGCGTGAGTGTGTCGGACGCTGCCGGAGTATCGCTGCTATTGAGGTAGGTCAACGTCCCAGACAGGTTTCCCGCCAGCAACGCGTTAATCTGCGAGACTGTTCCCGTCAGCGTGACAGTGCTGGTCCCGCTGCCTGACACCGACACGCCCGAGGTCCCTGCCGCTGCAGTAAGCGTTCCCGAGACAACAGATACTGTGGTCTGGACGGTGCCGGCACCCGCATCCACATCGGCGATACTCAGGCCAGTGCCGTGCAGTGTTAGTATCGTCTGTTCATTGGCCGAGTAACTGGCGGGGACGATGGTCGCTGTCGGCCCATCGTTGACGGCAACCAGTGTGATCGTCGCCGAGTCGCTCGCGGTCAACGTTCCACCGGAACCGGTATTACCCAAGTCGCTGACGGAGAGGGTCAACGTGTCGTTCGCGGCTGGTGTATCGCTGCTGTTGAAGTAGGTGAGCGTGGCAGCTAGGTTCCCGGCGAGCAGAATGTTGACCTGACCGACCGTTCCGGACAAGGTGACCGAACTCGTGCCACTGCCCGACACCAAAACGCCAGTCGTTCCTGCCGCTGCCGTCAAAGCTCCCGATACCACCGATACGGTGACCTGCACCGTGCCGCTTCCGGCGTCGACATCGGCAATGCTCATTCCGGTACCCTGCAGGGCCAACGTCGTCTGTTCATTTACGGAGTAGCTGGCCGGAACGATGGTCGCCGTCGGTGCGTCGTTGACCGCGGTGATTGTGATGACGGCCGTATCATTTCCCGTCTGCGCGCCACCTGAGCCAGTATTACCCAGATCGCTGACCAGCAAAGTCAGCGTATCAGAGGCCACTGGAGCATCGCTGCTGTTGAAGTAGGTCAAGGTTGCAGACAGGCTGCCAGCCAGCAGATTGTTGATCTGGGTGATCGTTCCCGACAGCGTGATCGAGTTTGTGCCGCTACCAGACACCGACACACCGGTCGTCCCGGCGGTGGCCGTTAATGTGCCGGAGACGACACTCACCGTCGTCTGAACTGTCCCAGGGCCCGCGTCCACATCTGCGATACTCAGCCCCTGGCCATGGAGAGTCAGTGTCGTCTGTTCGTTCACCGCATAGCTGGCCGGAGCAATGGTGGCTGTCGGGGCATCATTCACGGCGGTCACCGCAATCGTGGCGGTATCACTGCCCGTCAGCACTCCGCCTGCTCCGGTATTGCCCAGATCACTGACGGACAGAGTCAGCGTGTCGGATGCCGCGGGTGTGTTGCTGCTGTTGATGTAGGTCAGCGTGGCCGTCAAATTCCCGGCCAGCAAATTGTTGATCTGGGTGATCGTTCCGGACAAAGTGATCGAGTTCGTACCATTGCCTGCTACCGACACGCCGGTTGTGCCTGCCGAGGCCGTCAGTGTCCCCGAGACCACCGACACAGTTGCCTGGACCGTACCGGAAGCGGCATCCACGTCGGCAATACTCAGGCCTGTCCCCTGCAGGGTGAGCGTCGTCTGTTCGTTGACCGAATAGCTGGCCGGAACGATGGTCGCTGTCGGTGCGTCGTTAACTCCGGTTACCGTGATACTGCTACTGGCCGTATTACTGCTAAACGGGGTGGAGTTTCCATTCAGCGATGCGTCGGCAGTCAGTCCCGCGGTTCCGCCGGTCTGGTCCCAGGCACGGAATGTGAAACCATTGGTGACCGTCCCGTTCCAGTTCGCATTCGGCACGAATCGCACATACGTGTTGCTGTCAGCGATCAACAACCGGGCGGCAGTCGAGGAGGGTGTGCCGAAGTTGCTCCAGTCATATCCACCGTTGGCCGACCATTGCCACATCCCGTTCGTATTGTCGAGTGCCGTTACGGCTACTCCGCCCATGGCGCCGGCATCCGAATCGGTGACGTGACCGGAGACGATCGTCGACAGCAACGTGCCCGGATTGGAGACTGGATCTTCCGTGATCGTCGTGAAATTATTGGCTCCGGAAAGTGCCGGCGCATGGTTGGACACGACGATGGTCAATGCATCCCACTCTTCGCCCCCAGCACTGATGCCGACGTCCGAGCCCTGAAGCAGCAAGGATGCAGTGGAAGTCGTGGTCGAGCCGGCCTGAATCACATCCAGTACGAACAGATCAAACTTGGTCACTGGCAGGTTGTTGTCGCCCACCGTGTCGTTACCCAACACGCTTAATACCAACTGCCCCGCCTGGAGGGTAACGTCCCCCAGGGTCATTGTCTGATTGACGAACTCAAAGGCGCCGATCTGCTGAGTAAATCCAAAGCTCGTGCCGGCGAACGTTCCCGCTGTCGTGCCGTCCCCGACACTTGTCGCCCTGAATAGCCAGACATTCTTGTCATACGCCGACCCTTCCTGGGTCATCAGTAAGTCACCCGCATTGAGCGTGTAGCCGCCAACAGTGATCGTCGATTCGACGAGTGAGATGTCTCGGATTTTGCTAGCGGTGGGACTATTGATCAAAATCGAAAAGGTGCCGGTGGACTCGTCACCAGGAGTCGTGGGACGGAACAGCCACACGTCCTTATTGGTTCCCACAACCCCACCGAATGATTCGTTGTCCTCGGTCGTAAACAGGATATCGCCATTTTGCAGCGTGACGCTGCCCCCGCCGGTGCCGATCGTTGTCGTACTGTGAACCAGAGACAGTCCGCGCACCTTCGCATTACCGTCTCCGGCAAAAGTATCGATATCAAATACCGGCGAGAACGTGCCGGAGGTCGTGCCGGGTTCGAATGCCAGCCCGGGATCACTCAGATTGACCACGGTGCCGTCGGTCCAGCTCACTCCGCTACTGCTCGTGGCATTGGTTACGGACGAGAGCCACAGACCAGAATCCTGAGTCGGTGGCCCCAGCGATACCGTCGTATCATAAATCGCGCTGGTCCCTCCGTCTCCGTCGGTCAATACCATGCTGACCGTGCGTGCCCCGAGGGTCGGATTGCTCAAATCCGAGTTCCGGTAAGTAATGTTCTCGATCAACGCGGCCGTACTGATTTCATCAGCGTTCGTATTGAGCGTAATGACCAGATCGACTCCGTCCGAACCGCCGGTCAATGTCCCAATGATCGTTCCGCCGTAGGTGACGTTGGTCCCGGACACTCCGATTTGCCCTGCATCGGTCCCTTGATTGCGCACGTTCAGGATGTCTTCGGCGGAGTCACTGCCCGAGGCTAACGACACGGTCAGTGTGCCGGTATTGAAGTTGGGCGAATCGATGTCGGTGATGGTCGTATCGGATCCCCGCTCGATGACGATGGGCCCGCCCCCCGCCGTATAGCGCAGGAGGTCTCCTTCCAATCCAGAGATCGCTGGGCCACTGGTGTCCGAATGGACCGAGATCATGGCGACGGTCCAGTCATCTCCATCCAGGGTCCAGGAGTTGGTGACCGACGCGGCGCCCGCTGTTACCGTTCCACCGCCATAAGAAATGTCCCCGACGTCATCCCAGTACTCAGTCTGGCCTGCGCCGGGTGTGGAAGTGGTACCGTGGTGTGCATGGACGACCCCGAACACCAGATCGCCAGTCTGAGACGCGATCGTTGCCGAGCCGAAGCTCGAGTCACCATTTGTTGTTGCGAAATGTTGTACGGGATTGGACTGATCTACGCCGGTGAACGTCATGACGCCAATCACCGCGCCATGGTAGCTCGACCCTGTCAGATTGACGACCACATTGTGGGTGCCGGGCGTCGGTGACAGCAGTTCCCAGAACTCCATGCGCGAATGGGTACCGACTTGACTTCCGACACCGATGCGAGTCAGCGCAACTCCGTTATAGGTGACCGAGCTGCCAATGCTGCCGTGCGGGTCAATGGCGATGCTGACCAGCATCAGCCGATTACTTCCCGACGTCGTGTGCGACAGTGTGGTTGAAAGCACTCCATCAATTGCGACACTGGAAGCGGAATCCACTGCAACATTCAGCAGATTCGTCCAATTCTGCTGTACGGTGTCGCTCACCGCGACGGCTGTCTCAATACTTCCCGTGCTGTATTCCAGATTCCAGTCACCGCCAAACAGGGCACTGCCTGTGTTGTTGGAACTGGCGCTGACATCCGCGCTGGTCAGTTGGCTTAACGTGCCCAACAATTGGACTCCACCAGCACTGGCTGCCACCTCGCAACCGTAGAGCAGAATGTCGGCATCAGTTGATAGCGCAGCCTGCCAGGACTGAAATTCGCCTTGGTAGTTCGCGACCAGATCCTGTGTCAGCCAGACGTCCCCCATTTTGACCGCACCCGCGGTCCCGTGCGAAAATACGTGAATTGCATCGATGTCATGCCGTCCGCGCAGGGTATCCGTGATCTGCTCGATTCCATCATGCCCGCTATCGAGAACGATCACTTCGATCTGTCGATCAGACGTGGACTGGCTTTGTAAATCCGCGACGATCTGCTGGTAGTTATCAACCTGAGAATCGACAAACGCCACTTCGGTGCGGTGCGTGGCAGGCTGCGGCGCAGACACGAGTACAAGGCCGCTGCCGATCGATCCGGTATGGTCAGAGTCGTCCGCGTGCTGGCTGGGTGCTGTCTGTGAATCGATCGTGGCGGGTACATCGGTGCTTGTCTGCTGTGCCGCGCCCGGCATCGGTGCAGCATCAGGATGCTCGCTGCTGGTCCCCTGCAGCGTGTCGTCGGCTGGAGATTCCAGCGAGTTACCCGCGACTGGCCCATCAGTCGTGGATTGGCTCGGTGAGCCCATCAAGTCGGAGTACAACTCTTCGTGAGGAGCCGCTTCCACCCCGGGGTCAACCAACTGCTGCTCGGTCTGAGACGCCGCTAACTCATGGAAAGCGGCCTGCTCGGAAGTCGATTCCACGGCAGTCGAAGACGTCGCAGCTTGTGGCGAGACCGAATCGGCACTGGCCTTCTGGCTGCCACTCGAATCCGTAGCAGCAATTTGATCGGTCCGAACTTGCTCGGTCGGCGCCGATTCTGCCGAGTCAGGGGCTGGGACCGCCATCGGACTGGCACTCAATAACAGGCGATCTTCGAGCGCGATGATTTCCACCGCAGACTTCCGCGCCTCGGCCGCCTTTGATCTCCAGGCTTTCCTCAGGGCGTGGCGCAGCTCACTGGTTGCGAGTTGCGCACGAAATAGCAGATTTCCGAATTGCATCAGTCGAACCGTCTATTCTTCGGGGCGCAGTGAATTGTTTCACCACGGACTTTCGTCTCCGAAACCCTAAGTCAGAATTCGAATCCCCACGCGGAGGCGGTTTCCGCAACCGATATTGGGTGAACAGTTAAGTTACGCAAATGTTGATCGTGAGGGTTTTAACGAAAACGAGGGTCGGTCTCTCATCTGTCTTTCGCATGCTATAGATAAAGCAGGGATGCCAACGATGTATCAATACTTGAGGACATCCAGTCCGAGCGATTACCTCGGCATGCTGGTTGTCAGTTTCTTCCAGTTTGCTGCTGGACGGTTTCGAGGCCGCAATGCCCGCTAGTTTGTTTCATCGACATCGGAACCCAGCATCTGTGCATCTGAACAATCCGCAGTGGATTGGCACGATGATCGAGAAAATTCGAAAAACCGTTCCGTCATTGCACGGCAATACGGATAGTGAGCTGAGTGTCCGCTCGGAAACTCTGAGTGAGACCGTCTGCGGCGGCGTGTCGATTCTGGACGAATCCATTCTGATCCCCGGCCTCGCACTCATGACCGAGGCACTGCGGCGGCGCACTGGAAAACTGGTTTACGACGTTCAACTGCAGGCGGCCATGGCACTGGCAGTTGGCAGCAGTGTCGAAATGCAGACAGGTGAGGGGAAAACCCTATCCGTGGGATTGGCCGCCTACCTGCACGCGCTGCAGCGTCGCGGTGTGCATGTCGTCACAGCGAACGCGTATCTGGCCGAGCGCGACTGCCACGATCTGGGGCCGGCCTACGAAATACTCGGCCTGACCTGCGGTTTCCTGCCGGAAGGCAACAATCTGGCCCTGAAGCGGGCCGCGTATGAATGTGATCTCACCTATGGAACTGGATACGAATTCGGTTTTGACTACTTGCGAGATCAAGTTCAACTGCGAAATCATCGCGGCCGCCGCCTCGGCGAAAAGTGCCTCAGCAACTGCCAGCGTTCCATTTTCAGTGTACAAGAAACGACCCAGCGAGGTTTATGGCGGGCGATCGTCGACGAAGCGGACAACGTCTTGCTGGACGATGCCTGCTCACCACTGGTGCTGAGCGGCAACACCGCAATGACGGCGGTCGATGAGCAGGCGCATCAACTGGCTCGCCGTACCGCAGCCAATTTACATTGCAATCACGATTTTCGTTTTGATCACGAGTCCCGTCGCGTGGCGTTGACCGATGTCGGAGTTGAAGCCGTCCACGGCTGCGACCTCAATTCCATTGAACATGTCCTCCAGCGTCCCTGGATCGATTATGTCGAGCACGCGCTCCAGGCAGAATGGTTGTACCATCGTGACGTGCACTACATCGTGCGCGAGGCTCAGGTGCAGCTTGTTGATGGCACCACGGGGCGAGTCTTCGAAGACCGCAAATGGTCTGCCGGTTTACATCAGGCCGTAGAAGCCAAGGAAGGAGTGCTTATCACGGCGGAATCACAACCCCTGGCCAAGGTGACGCGGCAGCGCCTTTATAAGTCGTACCAAACGCTGACGGGGCTGACAGGGACCGCCACAGGAAGTGAGAGTGAGTTCTTGGATATTTATGGTCTCCGCGTCATTTCCGTTCCCCTGCGCGTGCCGTCTCAACGGCGCATGGAACGTCCGCGATTCTTCGTAGATGGAGCTGCAAGACTAAACGCGGTGGCGGCAGAAGTAGGCGAACTTCATCGCACGGGACGACCGGTCCTCGTCGGCACGCGCAGTATCGCAGAGACCGGCGAGCTTTCGGCGCTGCTGAAGCAGCAACAAGTTGCACATCAGGTATTAAGCGGAGTTCAGGACGCGGACGAAACCGCCATCATTAGCGCGGCGGGAAATCCAGGTTCCGTTACGATTTCAACCAATATGGCCGGCCGAGGCACCGACATCCAGTTGTCCCCCAGGTCTGCCGCTTTGGGGGGGCTGCACGTCATCGTTTCTGGGCGGCACGAAGCCAGTCGAATCGACCGGCAGATAATCGGCCGCGGGGCGCGCCAGGGCGACCCCGGATCGGCCCGAGTTTACTGCTCGGGTGACGACTGGCTGGTGCAGTCGTATGGCCCGTGGATTCGCGATGCCTTGCGCCGCTACGCCGATTCCCGCGGTGAAGTCGCTCAAGACTTCTCGGTGGCGTTCGACCGAGCCCAACGGAGTTGTGAGCGACAACAGTGTCAGATACGAAGGCAACTGTACCAGGAGGACCGTCGACGTACTGAAGTCCTGGTGAAACTGGATAGTCGATTAGCATGAGTTCAATCCGGCAAAGCCCGTAGTGGGTAGCCATGCTGCTAGAACGCAATGGTGACACTGATTAGAGGTCGAAGCGGAATGTTGGACAGGCCGTTATTCGGCATGCTGTGAAAGTGAATGCTGTGAAAGTGAATACAAGGGGCGGTATCGCTATGCAACGATTAGTAATTTCATTCCTGTGCATTTCGCTCACGCTGTTCTGTCATGTCCAAACCGTGTTGGCAGACAACCTCGAAGGCTTCACTGAGCCTTTCCGTCAAATTGATATCGCGTTTGCGGAAGCCGGAGTGATCGATACGATTCAGGTGTCCGAAGGGGAAGTGGTCCGCCCCAATCAGGTCCTGGCAGAACTGCGGAAGGAAGTCTTGATTGCGTCACTCGCGGTGGCAGGCAAGTTGAAAGACGCCCGTGGTAAGCTCAATTCCGCCGCGGCGGAACTGCGTCAACGGAACGCCTATCTTGTGAAGGTGGAAAAGCTACAAGGCCATGTCTCTTCAGAGGAGCTGGCGAAGGCCGTTCTCGACAAGGACGTCGCAGAGGCACAGTTGCTGGCCGTTAAGGAAGAACTCGAGGTGCGGGAGCTCGAGTATCAGCGGATTCAGGAAGAAATTGATCGTCGACGAATCCGCTCGCCGATCGGTGGCGTGGTGACTCAGATTCAGAAGGACGTTGGCGAGTATGCTTCGCCGACACATCCAGTCGTCATGACGGTCGTTCAGCTCAACCCGCTGATGGCCGTGTTCTCGGCGACACCGCAAGCTGCGGGAACTCTCAAGGCAGGCAAGAGCGTCAAGGTCGCGGTGGGAGCCGATACGGCCAACGCAGATGCGATCGTGCACTTTGTCTCGCCCGTGCTGGATGCACAAAGCGGAACAGTCTTGTTGAAAATTCAAATCCCCAATGCCAACGGGAAGTTTCGCAGCGGTGATAAATGTCGATTGATGTTGGATACAACCCGAACCGAAGTCACCAAGGCCGAGCCGCGCAAGCCTGCCAAGAAACCTTGACGATACCTCGACCACCGTTGAGCTTGTCCACATTTAGTGGTCGTGTAAATTACTAACAGACTTCACATTGCCTGCTCGACCTTTGGTTCCCCCTGCTCTGTCCTGTGTCGGTGAGATCTTTGAAAGTACGCTCGATGATCGCCTCCGAACAGACTCCCGAACTCATCACACCGCCGTCCATCCCGGCCGGCGCTGTGATTGAGGACCGGCTGCAAGTCGAGGCGATGGCGGCCGTCATCGATTTGATCGATCGCCTGGCCGGCGCCAGTTCAATGCAGGCCACCTGCCAGCAACTGGCGGTGGCGCTCCGAGAGTACCTGGAGTGCAGCGAAGTCTATGTTGGAGTGCCGTCCACGCAAGACGGCCCAGTTCGCATTGTCGGTATCTCGGACAGCAGCCAGAGATCGGACAACACTCAATTGGCAGAACTCGCCGACGGAGTGTGCGAAGAAGTGGCACTCCGGCAAAAGCCGGCGGTCTGGCCGCCTAAGGGGCGCGACCGGGGGGGCCTGCGGATCCACCGTCGCCTGCTCGAGGAACTGGGCGCCACCGAACTCATTTCGGTTCCTCTGATCGATGATCGCGGAGTGCTGCGGGGAGTCTGGTTGCTCGTGTGGAGAGAGCAACAGCCGTCGCTTCGACGCGACCTCTTCCTCCGTATTGCCCCCGCGCCGATCGCGTCGTTGCTGGAAGTAATCCAACGCGCCGAGCCACACTGGCTGGCGCGCCAAGTTTCCAAGCTGATCCGTCCAGGCTCGTATCGTCGCTGGCAAACCGTCGTGGCGAGTGTCGCACTCATCACATTGTTAATGCTGATTCCCGTGCCGCACGTCGTGACATGTGAGTGCGAATTACAGCCCGTGACTCGCCGGTTCGTCGCCCCACAATTTGATGGCAAATTGGAACGCTCGTTCGTGAAGCCGGGCGATGTGGTGACTCGCGATCAACTTCTCGTCAAATTGGATGCCAGCGAACTGCGAATGGAGCAGGCGGCCTTGCAGGCCGAACATCATCGCACCGCCAAGAAGCGGGACGGTGAACTCGTCGAACGGAACTTTGGAGCAGCATCCGTCTCCAGGCACGAGCTTGATCGCTTCACCACCAAGCTGGAGCTGCTCGAGCAACGCATTCACAATCTCGAAATCCGCAGCCCCATCGATGGCCTGGTGGTCACCGGCGACCTGCAGCGTGCCGAGGGGATGCCGGTCACGCGTGGCCAATCCCTGCTCGAAATCGCACCACTCGACAAACTGGCTGTCGAAATTGCCATCCCGGAAGCGGAGGTTCGCCATGTGCACGAAGGGATGCGCATCGACATCTCGTTTGAGTCTGGGGCCGACGCTCCGCGATCAGAGAATCTGGGTAGAATCCATCCCCGATCCGAGATTCGCTACGACCACCACGTCTTCATCGCCGAGACGGAACTGCCGAACGAGCAGGCCAGGCTGCGACCCGGGATGCATGGTCAGGCTCGAATCCACGTGGGTACCTGTTTTCTGGGCTGGAAGTTGTTCCATCGCGTTTGGGAACGGCTGACACTGATGGTAGGGTGGTAACGTGGGCGGCACCGTCGACCTATCGACTCGAGACCTGGCGCAATTGCGGCTCAAGCTCGCCGACCATCTGACGTTTGCTCCGAATCGATATGGGGGCACTACTTACTTTCATCTGGAGGATCGGGCCGGGTCGCAATACTTCCGGCTCGGTTACTCGGAATATGTCTTCATTTCCCTCCTGGACGGAGCCACGACAGTCAGTGAAGCGCTCGCCGCCACCGCGCGCATACTAGGGCGAAATGCTCTGTCCGAAGCCCATGCCACGGCCATTTGTAGTTGGCTGATTCGGCAGGACCTGGTCCAGACATCGGGATCATCGATCCGTACCGCCACCAACCGTCCCACATCCAAACCTGCCGGATCATTGCTGCAGAGCGTGTTTTGGACTCGCATTCCCCTCTGTCATCCTGATTCGCTGCTGAAGCAATTCGTGCCATTCTGCGGTTGGTTGTATGCTCCCGTCACGTTCGTAGCGTGGCTGCTGGTGATGGCGTGTGCGGCATTCGCCGTCAGCGGTCAATGGGATCGGGTCGTGGCGGCATCGAGTGGCGTGTTTAGTTCTGGAGCCTGGTATCAACTCGTGATCGCCTGGGCGTTCCTCAAGGTGTTTCATGAATTGTCCCATGGCCTGGCCTGCCGCCGTTTTGAAGGCCGTGTGGGGGCCATGGGCATCGTGCTGATCCTGTTGGCACCTCTGGCCTACATCGATGTCTCCGCTTCCTGGCAACTGTGTTCCAAGTGGCAGCGAATCATTGTCGCCGCAGCCGGGATCTACATGGATCTGTGGATCACGGCCCTCGCCGCCATCCTCTGGGCGCAGACAAGTTCTGTCGTTTATGCCTCGTTTTTGCACGGCCTGGTGATGATGGGAATTGTCACCCTCATCTTTAATGGCAATCCATTGATCCGTTCCGACGGGTATTACATCCTCGCCGACATCCTGGAAATCCCCAATCTGGCCAATCGATCGGCAATGCATCTGAAGCGCTGGTGCCTGCGTTGGCTGTTCGGCGTTCATCAGGGTATCCCCGACGATGTATCCTGGCGCTACTATTTCATGCTCGGTTATGCTGTCGCGGCACTGGTCTGGCGAGTGCTCGTCTGCGTCAGTCTCGTCCTCGGCTGCACCGTCATGTGGCAGGGAGCCGGTCTGATAGTCTCACTCATCGGAGTCTTCTGCTGGGGCTTCCTTCCGCTCGGCCAGTTCCTGTCCTATCTCTGGCACCTGGCCAGAACCAATGTCCCGAGTCTGCTGAGGGGACTTACCTTCCTGACGATCGCCGCCAGCGTCTCAGGCCTGTTGAACTATATCCCGTGGCCAACGGCGTTCCAGTCGCCTGGAATCGTGGAATACTCCGATCTTGCAAGCGTCCGTGCATGTGTCCAGGGGTTCATAAAGAGTATTCACGTCCATGACGGGCAAGTTGTTCGAGAGGGCGAGCTATTGCTTGAGCTGAGCAGCGCGGAGCTCAAGCTCGAATGCCGGGACCTCGAACTCGCCGTCGATCAGGCAGAGGCCAAGTTTCGCGTCGCACAGAATTCCGGTCAGTTTGGAACGGCGCAAGTCGAAGAACAGAATCGGCAGGCGCTCGCCAGGCAGCTTGAGGAAAAGGTTCACCAACTTTCGCAACTGGAAGTTCGCGCTCCGAGATCTGGACGCATCATTACCCGACAGTTGGCCTCTCGCCAGGGAACGTTCGCCAAAGAGGGTGACATCTTGCTTGAGATTGGCGACGAGGAAGACAAGGAGATTCGATTTTCAGTTGCCCAGCGGTCACTATTTGCATTTGAACGCGAGCAGCAGGTGGCAGTCCGCCTGATGGATGGCACGAGATTCCAGGGCGCCCTGAAGACCCTTTCACCACGAGGATCCGATGAGCCGCCTCACCCAGCGCTCTGTGCCCCGCTTAGCGGTCCCTTGACTGTCGTTGAGCGGGCAGCGACTGACGACAAGCAGAAACATCAGAAAGAATACCGCTTCCCCGAACCGCGCATGTCGGGAACCTGTTCAATTCCACAATCGGTCTCAACCACAATTCACGCTGGTTCCATCGTGTCTGTGTCACCCATTGGAAGCCGTCAGACAATCGGCCAGGCGCTGTTTCAATGGATGTCGGTGACGTGGAAAGGACTCAACGCGGAGCGGGATGCCCTGTAGAGATTTCAGCCTCCAGCAACTTTGAAGACCTCTCCGAACGATATGGGAACGGACGAAAGAAACTCGGGCGCGAGACGCGAGCAATCGGTTCGCGCCTGCTTGTTTTCCTCCTGGGGTTACCGGGCCGCCCCTCAGAACCCGGCGATTCGCACCAAGCTTGAGTCGCGCCTCGGCCCGAGACTGTCGCAATCCTGAACTACCCTCGGAGTCGACTTCCGGCAGATTCTGCCGATTCACCATCGCACACAGATTGGTATAGCCTCGACCCTAACCCCTCATATCCCCAGCGCCACTTATCTCTAGACGCTTTAATCGTTAATGTCTTCCTAATCGGCAATTCCTTTCAAATCGGCAAATCCGCGCGTCGATAATTAACTAGTTAATCGTTGCTTGCGGAGAGGGTGCGCTTGATTCGTTCTTACTTGAGTCGAATGCCGAGCCGATGTGAAAAGCTGATACTGGCCCTGGGGTTACTTGCGGCTGGCTGTCACACGGCCCCACTGCGCACCGAGCCATCGCCCGTCCCCGCAGAGTCCGTGGTCAGCCTGACACCGGAACGCTCGGTGTTGAATCGGTACTACGCGGAAACCGTACGCCCCGTAAATCTCCCCAGTATCCCGCTTCCCGAAATCGTCGTGACTCCCGAATCCAATGAGTTCTGGCCACTGACCTTGCGCGAGGCGGTCAACATTGCCCTGAGGAATTCTCAGGTCATTCGGACTCTCCAAGGAGACCAAGTCACATCGACGGGTGTCACGAACTACGACCCCGCCATCTACCAGGCGACCCGCGACGCAGCGGTCGCGGCGTTCGACGCCAGCGTGAATTTGAACTATACCGCGGATCGATTCAATCAACCTCCCGCCACCGTGTTCGGCCCGGGCATTCCCGCCAATACCCGTCGTGATGATGCCACCCTCTCGGCCTCGCTGGTTAAGCCGTGGGCCACTGGTGCGACGACGTCCGTCGCCTACAATCCGAATCCCGGTTATCTCTTTTTCCCCAATGGCACCAGCGGTCTCTACAATCCCAAATACGCCTCGAATACCGAGCTGTATATCAAGCAACCGTTGTTGCGCGGAGCTGGTATCGACGTGAATCGTGCTCCCATCCGGATCGCGCAATTACAAGCCGACCAGTCCATCTGGGACGTCAAACAGGCGACCCTGTCGCTCGTTCGCAGTGTCGAAGAATCGTACTGGTCATTGCAGGCATCGCGAACGGCCTTGCAGGCCATTGAAGATATTTTGCCGTTACTGGATAGCATCGTGCGAATTCAGCAGGAGCGATTCGAAGAAGAGCGAACGATCCGGGCGGAAGTGGCCAAGGCGCGAACCCAACAAGCCGCCTTTCGGCAAGCCGCCATTGATGCTCGCTCCAACGCCCTGAACCAGGAATTGCATCTGCGGAATCTCCTGGGACTGCCTCCCAACGATGGACTCACGATTGACCCGACTGACCGGGCCTCGGAATCACCTCTGAAATTCGACCCCGTTCAAATCATCCAGACCGCGGCCGACAACCGGCCCGAATTGATGCGTCAACGGCTGGGGATCCGGATCGGCGAGATGAACCTGATCGTCGCGGAAAATGGCTTCAAACCTCAACTTGATCTGCAAGGGCTGTATCGCACCAATGGTCTCAGCGACAACGTCGGTGATTCGCTGGATATGATGTTTCAGAACAAATTCACCGACTGGACGGCGGGTGCCTCATTTTCGATGCCGATCGGCCGTCGGGCAGCACGCGCGAACCTGCACGCTGCGGAATTGGAACTCACCCGCGAGAGAATCATCTTGCGGCAGAAAATGCACGCCACGGCGCACCGCCTCAGTGATGTCCTGCGTCAACTCGAATCGGTGCGCTACCAGTACGACGAAGCGAAGGTCCGCGTGGAAGAATCAGCGATCTGGATGGAAGGTTCTCGCGGACGGTATGAGGAGCCTCCCCCCAGCAGCGACGGTGGGGATTGGTTACTGGCGGCCCTGAATGACTATCTACTATCACTGCGTTCGCAAGCCGACTCGATCACCTCACGGGCGCAATTGCTCGCACAGTACAACACGTTGCTCGCGACTCTCCAGGAGGTCCAGGGGACACTGCTCGCCAACTATGACATCCAGCTGGAAGGGGACCCGATCACCCAGGCGCGGAATAGCCGGTGGCTCCCGGAGAGCGAGCGGGTGATTGACCCGGAGATCTGGAATCTCGACGCGGGAACCCCTGGATCGCCCTTCGCCGCTCCTGCCACGCCGCCTCCCCCAACCGTGCCAGCGTCCCGGCCGCTGCCTGGACGTTATGGCTTTTAGAGCGTTTCTACGACCTGCGGGATTACCACCAGAACTCAGTCCGGACATATCGCAGAATCTGCATTCCGGCCATGCTGCGTAGAGTCTGCTGGCCACGATAAATTCGTCCGTAGCCACTCATGCCGGACCGCAGTTGGGATTGCGGATTGTCGACCCGACAATAAACAGTGACCGTGCCTTGCTGATCCGAGGGTGCGGCCGTAGCAGTACCTGCCGCCGTGGCAATGGGCGCAATCCGATCCACGCGGCCGGTGAATGTTTGCAGCGGAAAGGCGCGGGCCTTCAGGTTGATCGTTTGACCGATTTGAACCCCTTCCATCTTGTCCTCGGGAATATCGATTTCCGCCTCAAGACTGGTCAGATCCTCGATGGTGCAAATGAGTGTACCTTTTTCCAGAAACTGTCCCACTTTTTCCCGCAACCGGGGGGTCGTGACAAAGCCGGTCAGTGTCGAACACAATGCCTGTTTCGACTGCAAATCGCGATTGTAGTCCAGCTCTTCTTGGAACTTCTCTAGTCGAGCACGTTCCGCTTCGAGCTCCTGGGGGCGGGCACCCGCAGTCAGCAGGGCCAAGGCGGCTTCGGTATCCGCCAGGTCTTTCACGCGTTTGGCGAGTTCCGCTTCAAACTGGAGATTCCCCGATGCTTCGCGAGTTCTCTTCTGGGAGAGCGCTTGCTGCAACAAGCCTTCAGCCACCTGGACCTTTTTCTTTTCCGATCGCAATTGCTCGCCCGCGAGGACCCCCTTGCGATACAACCGCTCTGAAATTGTGACTGACTGCTGGGCAAACGCGACCTCGGCCTGATGCAGAACGATCTGTTGATCGAATCGGGCCAATTCTTCTTTCAATCCCTGCTGTGCGCGTTCCAAGTCTTTGACCGCGAGATCGCGCCATTGACGCGCCCGATCCACTTTGGCGCGCTGCTCCTGAACTTCTTCCGGGCGGGATCCGATTTCGAGGCGCTGCAGATTGGCGCGGACTTCGCGCACGGCGGCATCTTTCTGGGCGATCAAGCTTTGTAAATCGGGAACCTCAATCCGAGCCACCAGCGCGCCGGCAGAGACTTTATCTCCCTCATCGAAATGCACTTCTTTCAAGAAGCCCGCGACCTCGGCTCGGACTTCCAGCCGCTTACCGGTCCGCACGTGAAATGTGCCTCCAGCACGCTCATCGATGCGAACGGCCCCCATCACGAGGGGGACCGCAATCAGCAGCGTCAACCACATTGCAATTCGAAGGGGCCGTCCAGTGATCATCTTGCGAACCTCGCCATTGTTAAAACCTCGAAACAGACGCTTGATCGTGAAAACTGCCAGAAACAGGGCGAATGCGACACCTAACACACCACCCCGGGATTGGGCGAGTCGGGTCACATTGACGAACACGAAAACCAGAAACATTAGAGAAAATGTCCAACTGATCATGCCATACAATGTGACGGCAAAGTCGCGCGGCGCCGGGGAAGGCCTCGGAGCCCCCCACAGCACGCAGCGCAGCCAGGCCAGCCACCGCTCCCAGCTGCGACCGCGTAAATTTGGGATCTCCAGCCAGTCGCTCAACAGGTAGTAGCCGTCGAGCTTTAAGAGTGGATTAAAATTCATAAACACGCGGGCGCCGCAGACCGACAGCACGACCGACGCCAGGTAGTTGACGAACGAGTCCATCACCGTCAGCCGCCAGATGAATGTGGCGACCGCCCAGATACACAGATCGCACCAGGCGCCGGCTAACGTCACCCATAACCGGGGCCACTTGCTGGGAATCAACCAGGCATCGGAAACATTGCAATAGAGGCACGGCGTAAAAAACATCATCAGGAAGCCCACTTCGTGGACCTCGCCACCATGATGCTTGCAGGTCAGGCCATGAGCAAATTCATGGCAGATTGTCGCCGCGATTAATGTGAACCAGACGAACGCAAATGTCTCCCAGCGCATCGCCTGGGGAAATGCAGCCAGAAACGACAACCGATGCGCCCAGAGTTCCGCCCCTGCAGCCGCGATGACAATGCACGAGCCAACAAAGAATTCGAGGGTCCAAACCCACCGCAGTAAGGGCTCAACCCGGTTGAAGAGTCGGTCGGGATCGAAAAAATTGTAGCGCCAGTAGAGAATGCTCTGCCTGGACTTCTTGCCGGAACCCGCGGACGCGTCATTCCAGTTCTCATCTTCTGAGTCGACATAACTCTTGCTGCGCGGCCGGCTGCCGGCTTTGTCCTTTAACAGATGGCGCTGCGATACCATCTCGATGAAGTCGTCGAGATCTTCCGACGACAGCTCTTCACCGAACTTGGCCTCGAAGGCATTCAGCACGGAGGATGAGGTTGCGGTCGCGTCTAACTGCGACAGCAGAAACCATTCCTGCTCACCGATTTGAAAATAGGCTTCGGTGACCGGATCTTTAATAACGTACTGATTCCCGGCGACCGAGCGCACGACCAGATCATCGCGCCGGCTGGGGAGCGATCGCTTCTTCGGTGCTGCCGCCGACGCGGGCACCGGTTCTGCAATAGCGGTCGCCATAGTGGATCTCGCTCGCGCCGAGCGTCAGGGGCCGGGAATTTGCCAGGGACGTCCGCGACTAGGATGAGGTGGTCGATTCCAACTCGGGTTTCATGGGGCCTTTCAGCAACACCGTCTCGCTCTCTTCGTCCGTCAACAGATAGACGAAGAACGGAATCTTCAGTTGCAGACAACGAGCCGCACGGTGATGGCCGTCGATCAGCACGTGTCCGCGCACCAACTCGCCCGTTTCGGTGCGATACGTGATGTGGGCAATGATGCCCGGATATTTCGTATTAACGTGCGGCAGGTGCCCGGCGTGGATCACACTCGTGTCGACGGAATGTTGCACGCTCTCGTCGTCGAGTTCCACTTCCTCACGCCCATCACGCACCAGCGTACGCGCGAGATCGACGTCGTAGAGATACTTATGGGCCATGTACCAAAACGTTTCGCGACCCGTAACGCAATGCGGACAATCTTTTTTGGCTTTAGCGGACATGTTGACCTCGGACAAAAGTGTGACAATCGGGGCGTTTGGATCAACCGCAACGCACGCAACATAAACATAGCTCATGAAGTCAAAAGAAAAGGCAGCCCGGACACAGATGGTCGCTGGGCTGCCATTTCTTCAGATGATTCCGTTCTTAATCCCGGCAATCACGTTGCGGGACAAGAACTTAGAGAACCGCGGCGACTGACTACTTGCACTTGCCCTTCGGGGGAGCACAGTACTTGTTGCTGCCACCCTTCTTGCTGCCACCGCACTTGTTGCTGCCGCCCTTCTTGCTGCCACCGCACTTATCGCTGCCACCCTTCTTGCTACCACCGTGGTTGCTGCCGCCACACTTGTTGCTACCGCCGTGGTCACTGCCACCACACTTGTTGCTGCC
>JAQGHS010000142.1 GCA_028291605.1 Planctomycetaceae bacterium
CTCGATTCCGTGCTGAGCCCGTCTGCCGACTCCACCGATTTCACGGGGATCACCAACGTATGTGCAGCCGAGATCTCGGATTGCAGCAGTGAGATCTGCCGTTGCTGTTCCGAAATCTTTGTGACATTGTGTTGCAGCTCTTCATTGAGACGCCCCACGACTTGATGCACTTTCGCACTGTGCATGGCGACGCCAGCGACCTGCCCCATGGCCGTCAGAAATGTCAGATCTTCCGCACTGTAGTCCGTTCCCAGACGCTTCTCTCCCAGGAGCACGACACCTTCGATCACGCCATCGACTTCCAAGGCCTGCAGCAGATCGGCATTGAGATCGATCAACGTCCGCCGAATTTGCGGATCGACGTCATTCAATCCCAAGGTACTGCGCTGGAGGGAAGGTGTTTGTTGCAAAGCGGTAATCAGTTGAGCCGTCGCCGCGAATTGCGCGGGAACCTCTTTGCCACCTTCTCTGGCGACCAGTCGAAACTGTTGATTCTCAGCATCCAGGAAGTACAGGGCGGCATGGCCCACCAGCAGGACGTCCCGGCAGGAGGCCAGCATTCTTTCGGCAACGGCTGACGGTTCCATCAATTGGCCGGCCATCTGATTCATCTGCTGCAGGGCTTTATCCAGTTGATATTTCTCGCGATAGAACCGCCGGTCGATCAGCCGCTGGGCTCGATCACGCAGCCAGCCCAGTAAGATCACAGCGACCATCAACAATGCCGCGACCACAAGCGCCTGCCGGGATGACCGGATGTGCTGAAAGATCGCAATCAGAGTCGAAGCCGCAATCAGCGTGCTATAGACCCCATTCGCCACAGCACTGACGACGAAATAGAGTGTCTCACGGCTGAAAAACTGTTCGACGAGCATCAGCTTGTGCCGCGCGATGCCGACGGCATAAGCCATCATGAAGAGCAAACTGGCAAAAAACATCGGCAGCGTACCGTGCCCAATGGCAAACGCGACGCGATCAAATTGAGCGAGGTAAAAGGTATAGCTGACGGGAACTGTCGAAATAGCTCCCGCCCATAGAATCCAGGCGACCTGCTGATGCTCCAAGGTATTACGCGTCGAGAAAAAGCTGCGGGCCAGTGCCGCCAGGGTGCTCATGAAATAGATGCTCGCCACCACCATATATCCGAAGATGCATTTACGCTGGACATCCAGCAGGCTCTGCAGGCGTGCCGGATCTGTCTGTGTGTGAAACAGCCAGGAGCCATAACACAACAATGACACCAGGACGATGACACCCACCGCGGGAGGAGCATAGAGTGCCAGCAGCGTGATTCGGGGCCGAGTCGCAATGGGGCCCTTCGGATAGGGAAAAATCAAGAAGAAATGGAGTGTCACCGAGGGAACCAGCACCGCACAGATCGCGAACGGAATGTTCAACCAGAGGGTGCCGGCAATCACCCACCAATGATAACCCCCGACGAATGCACCGACAGTGACCACGCACATCGCAAAGAACACGCGGGCAGCACGGTCGAAGGGGCGCGTCCAAAACGCAACCGCCCCGACGGTAAAGATCATCAGTTCCAGCAAGAACCAAACCAGCGGCAAGCCAATTTCATTGAGGGAAAGAGATTGAACCTGGAGCCACGTCCGCTGCGGCTCGGTTTGACCTTTCACTAGAAATCGAGCTTCGACCCACCGGTCCCGATCCAGCCAATAATCTGTCTCAATTTCGACGAACGACGGAATCAAATCGCCGTGTTCGGAAGGATTCGCGCCCGCCGGTAGCTTGCCATCGAACGGAGTTTCGCCTCGCAGCCGTTTGAGTGCATTGGTGAAATGCAAAAAAGTTGAGATCTCTTGCCAGCGGGATTCCTTAAAATTGGTTCCCCCCAAGCTGATCAACCGATCGCCTTCCTTCGGCTTGATCTGCCCCCGATGCTTCATCGTAGGCATGATCTTACGCACGATAGGGCCAACTGACGGCTCGTCCTCAGCGAGGAGAAATCGCAGTCCCAGATCAGGAGTCGTTGCGGCAAAGCCTAAGACGAGCAGGGCATAAACCAATACGACGCCTCCCGCACCTGCCAAGCACCAACGACCAACAACCGGGGAAAACATCGCGTTTGCCTTGTCTGAAATAGCGCCGAAACACAACTCGTCAGCGCCTAACAATCGTTTCGGCGCCGAGGTTGTCTGCTAAATCTATCATTTGCGGCGCCGAACTTCCAGTAGACTTCATCCAAAGTTAACCGCTTGGGATTGTCACAAGGTCAATCTATCACTCCTCGATTCCCAGTTTTTCTAGCGAAAATGCGAATGTCGGTTTCTAGTCGGATTGTTCGGCGCTCGGCGCCCAAGTGGTACTTTACAAAAAAATCGAGATTCGAGAAATCGGCACGGCGATTGCTTAGCATGTTAATCAACGTAAGTCAGTCAAATTGAATGTGATTCTTCGGAATCAAAAGAAGTTTGACTCCAATTATGCCCAGCCTGACCCTCGGGTAGGTTCGCATGTTTGGCAGTTTGGGAAATATTGAGGGTCCCCCTGATTTGTTGGCCTACCCATTCAATAAATCAGTCTCAATCAGACACAACCCCAAACTGTTAAGCCGGCAACCCCCGAGGGTTTTTCTATGCGCTGAGGTTTCGTAGGACGGGTTTCCAGACCCGTCCGAGCCCGTAACAACTGGCGTCAGACAGATTCGGCGCGAGGCTTCGCGCAGCGCAGAGGTCGCCTTTTGTGAGCGGGCACTCAATGTGGATGAAAGGCCGAGTCCTCAGATTCCGCTGAAACCCAATGCGTCAGCAATGTGGCCAATCGACGTCGGCGCTGCGCGAAATTCGCGAGAGCCGGGGATTTATCAAGTCGATAGCTTCGGGCCTCGGACGGGCCTGGAGACCCGTCCTACGACGCTTGCGCCGTCACTCCAAGACAATTCGCACGCCCACGCTGGCGAGTTCGTCAGTGATCGGACATACTACGCCGTCCGGTATTCGGGTTCCCAAGTCTTGATCAGGGATGATGTTGGAACGCCGCGCGGGGGTCAGAGCTGCAGCTCAGCCATGACGGTTCCCGGTGTTGTGCTTGACGTCGAACCACGAAGCTACCGATTTTCGTACTATCAATACAATCCCTCGGGAACGTTTCGGCAGCGTCCCGAGGATCCGAACCAGTTGAGGTTCGTCCAGCGTGTGTGATTGCAGGACTCAAGTAGCAGGACAGCAGCAGTTTAGCCTCACACCAGCCATCGCGGCTGATCGGGTGACGCTGAGCTCAAATGGTTACGAATTGCGTGACCTGTCCGAACCCGCGCGGATTCATTTCCCCACGGCTACCGCTCTTGGCTCTCCGACCGTCTCGTTTTCCAGTCGCCGGACTCACAATAGCCCCTCGTCCACGCCCCGCGCCAGTGCGCCGGATGACCGACGAGTGATTGCTGTGGCAGTCCGGAAGACAGGGGCTTCGACAAACAGTCGCCTCGGAAGCACTCCTGCAAATCAATCGAACCTGGCTGTGCCGTTCTCACTTTGCTGTCCTGCTTTCCCACACCCCGGTCTTCTTGTCGAGCGTTTTTCCGACACGGGACCGTGCTCTGGTGAGCTCCAGAAATCTGATGAACTACAGTCAGTTCGGCACATGCACCCCACTGGAAGCGGGTTGCGTGGGAATGTCGTGAGCGTTGATTGCTCGCGCCGTTTCCGTCAATGCAATCTGCGGGAGTTACCCCGCTGCCGGCGAAAGGTCGTGCATGAAGAAGGAAATGCTGATCAATGTCCTCCAACCGGAGGAAAGCCGGATCGCCATCGTTGAAGATGGGATCCTGGAAGAACTGTACGTCGAACGAGTCAGTCAGGAAAGTTACGTCGGCAACATCTACAAAGGACGCGTCGTCAACCTCGAGCCAGCCATCCAGGCGGCCTTCGTGGACTTCGGTGTCGGCCGTAACGGCTTCCTGCATGTCAGCGACGTCGAGTACCAATACTACAAGCACCTGCTGGGCAAGGAAGAGCGGACGAATCGTCGTCGACCGGCCAACGAACGCAGCGTGCGCAACAAGCCGCCGATCCAGGATATTTTCAAACGCGGCAGCGAAGTTCTGGTGCAGTGTATTAAGGAAGGGATCGGGACCAAGGGACCGACTCTCTCCACATACATCAGCATCCCGGGACGCTACCTCGTATTGATGCCAGGCCTGCAGCGCGTAGGTGTCAGCCGCAAGATTACCGACGAAGACATTCGCCGCAATCTGCGCGAGGCGATGGATGAGCTCAATCCTCCTGAAGGCTTGGGATTCATCATTCGTACTGCCGGCATCGACCGCACGAAGAAAGATCTGCAGCGCGACATGAATTATCTGTTGCGTCTCTGGAAGACGATCGTCCGCCGCATCAAAAAGATGAAGGCGCCGGTCGATATCTACCAAGAGAGCGACATGATCATCCGGACGATCCGCGATATTTATAACGCGGAAATCGACCAGGTGCTGATCGACGAACCGGCCGCCTACGAGCGGGCTCAGGAGTTCCTCAAAATCGTCTTACCGCGACATGCGAACCGCATCAAGCAGTACGACGGCAAGGAGCCCCTGTTCCACAAGTACAAGATCGAAGAGGAAATCACCCGCATTCAACGGCGCGTTGTGCCGCTGAAGGGGGGCGGTTCGATCGTCATCGATCAGACCGAAGCTCTCGTCGCGATTGACGTCAACAGCGGTAACTTCCGAGGCGACAACAACGCCGAAGAGAACGCCTACCAAGTCAACCTGCGAGCGGCCGCTGAGATCGCTCGGCAGATTCGCTTGCGTGACCTGGGTGGTGTGGTCGTCAACGACTTCATCGACATGCGGGAAGAACGTCATCGCCGGGGAGTGGAAAAGGCCTTGCGTGACGCCGTTCGCCGTGACCGGGCTCGGACCAAGATTCTGCGGATCAGCCCCTTCGGTCTGATCGAGATGACTCGGCAGCGAATCCGTCCGTCATTGCGTCGCAGCACGTTTGAGGACTGTCCGCACTGCAATGGCAGCGGACTGGTTAAGACGGCGGAATATCTGGCCATCGAAGTGATGCGGCAGTTGATTCTGCATGCTCATCAGGATCAGGCGACGAAGATTATTCTCGAAGTTCACGAACGGGTGGCCAATTACCTCAACAACCGCAAGCGTAAAGACATTGCGCAAGTTGAGGAGCAGGCCAATGTTGTGATCAGCATTCTGTCGCGGAATGATGTGAAGCCCGAGCATCTGGAATTCCGATTCTACGATGAATTGAACAACGAGCTGAAAATTTCCAATGAGACCTCGAATCTGAAAAAGTGATTTGCTACACTATCCCGCTTCCCCGCTCGCAGCGAAACCTGTTGGCGGGGGAGCGCTATTTGTACGTGGCGGAATCTCGTAAGAGTTTCGCCGCAGACCAAACGGCGGGATGCGCCAAATGTAGGTACAGGTTGGCGAACACTGGCAGAGCCGACAAATATCGCGAATTTTTCGCGATCCCAGGCTTCGGGTCCAGTTCGTTGAGATTCTCCAATTGCTATAGCAGTTAAGGACTTGTGAAGATGTTTGCAGTATTTTGTGATGGTGGTCGGCAGTATAAAGTGAACCGTGGCGATCGTCTGGTCATTGACTATCGTGAGACGTTGGCTGTCGGTGACAGCCTGAAGTTCGATCAAGTTTTGCTCGCCGGCTCCAAGGCCAGCAGCAAGATCGGTGCTCCCGTGATCGAGGGTGCCGTGGTTGAAGCTCAGATTCTCGGACACCGCAAAGGTGATAAGCTCGAGATTCAGAAGTTCAAACGCCGCAAGAAGATGCGTCGTCACACTGGCC
>JAQGHS010000168.1 GCA_028291605.1 Planctomycetaceae bacterium
CGCTCCCCTGTTCGGACAACGTTGGCGAGTTGGCTCGAATTGATCTGGCGGAGCGGAAGTCTAATCTTCGCTGATCCCGAAATACTGACGTGAATCGACTCGCATGGCTGCGTCGTGCGGACACGCATAGACGCAAGATGGGCCGTGATCGCCACCCAGCGAACTGCACAGGTCGCAGACGACCGCCTTTTGGGTGAATTCCTTGAGAACCACGCCCGTTTCCAGTTGAAACAGACTCGTCGGCTCTGAGTTCCCCAATTCCCGGTCACTCATATGAATCGAACCGTAGGGGCACTGATCGGCACACAACTGGCAGCCGATGCAGTGATTGCGGATGCGAATCTCACCATTGTCGCCTCGGGCGATCGCCCCCACCGGGCAACCAATCATGCAGACGGGATCGAGACAACTGCGGCAAGTCACCGGTACGAGGTATTTGTCAAACCGCGGCCCATCCAGATACAGCCGGTTGCGTCCGTCCGCGTGCGCGTCCACACAGGCCTCGACGCACGCGCCGCAGCGCGTACACTTTTCCAGATCGATCAGCATCAACTGCTGCCCTTGCACCAACCCCAGCGTCTCGAATTCGGGGGATTGACTTTGCAACGAGCGAACAGGAGCCGCGCGGGCCGGGACATTCTCTTTCAGGTTCGCCACGCGCTTATCTTTCATCGCCTCCAGCGTACGACGAAATGCGGGTGACACTGACGCCAGGTCGTCCCGGTCCAACTTCACCAGTTCAACGCGGGAAGGACTGGCTTCGAGGTCCTGCTTGAGTTGCTCCTGGCCTCGATCGTGCTGATCGAATGCGAGGCACGAGGCACTGCGTGGCTGGCCCATCAGCAGGCCGATTTCACCCAGAATCTCGCCCTTGCCGAGATAATTGAGAGTCCTGGCAGACCGGGGTTCGCGTCGGGGGAGCCCGTGCATGCTGGCCGCTTCCAGTAGCACGCGATGAAAGAGGCGCGACCGCAACTGGGACCAGTCTTTCACTTTCTCCGGAAAATCGGCAATGGCTTCTTCAACCGCCAGAATGTCGAGCGTGGTGACAACCGCCGACCGCTTCTCGCCGAATGCGGTGAGTAACTCCCCCGCGCTGATGAACCGGTTGAGCTCTGTAACGATCCGTTCCTGAGCGGCAGCGTCGGCCGCCGTCCCGCTGGCGATGGACTTGAGCAGCTCGCGAATCTCGGGAACCAGTTTGGACCAGACACGTCCGGTCAGCGATTGCGGGCGTTTCTCCCCGGCGACCAATTCTTGTGCCAGGCTGTTCCAGGAGATCCGGCCACTCTCGTCGGCGCTCAACAAGGCCGAGGCATGCTTGACCACTTTGACCATACCGCTGCGGATCAAGTACATGCAGTCGGATGGCTCATGTTCGTCAAAGATGATGTGGCCGGCTTCGAAATCGACCAATTCCAGACGGGGTTGCAGGTCTTGGAACTCCGCATCCGAAAGCTCCTTAAATACCGACAGTTGCCGGACCTGTTTATCGAGGACTCGAGTGCGGTAGATGGCATCGTTCCGCGCCTTATACGCCGGATCCTTATAGAGCATGTCGAGTACATTGCGTAGGAATTCCAGCATGTAGCAATCCTGCTCGACAATCACCGTGGCCGACCGCGGAGCCCGGTTCAGGCAGCTCATCTCCCCGAAGACTTCCTTCTCATGGAGCGGCGCTTCCAGTGTCCGCGTGTCGAGCGACATCATTCCGTCGACGGGGATGAAGGCGGGCGTTTCTTCTCCCTTTGCGGGACGTCGCCACCAACTCTTCAGCCGATGCAGCAATCCTCGCCGGGGGCGATCGGGATTCAGGGAAACCAGCAACTTCACCTTGGCGACGTTCGCGAGCTGATCGTGCTGAGCAACGTCGGTCGCTTGATCGAGTGCCGCTTGGCGTTTCGTGAACGACTGAATCTCGGCCTTCAGCCGCTGTTGCAGCGCCTGCAGTGCGGGACGTGACAGGTTCTGAAAGCGTGCGGGAACATCCGCTGCCGCGGCGCCTCCCTGCAACACTTTTTCGATAAAGTCCACTTGTTGCTGCCGCAACGCCAGGACGTCGTGCGTACTCAAGATGTAGAAGGCGGAGGCGCCGGCTTCTCCCTGGCGGCACATGAGCTGCCCGGGAGTGCATTTCCGCAGGATTGTGGAGCCCGGGAATTTGTAGAACGAGGGGACCTTCTTGAGACCTTCCAGCAGCGACAGACTTCCCAGTTCGACGGATGTCAGTTGCTCGTCCTGGGGGCCGATTTCAAAAAAATCGACCGGCAAATTGGCTTCACGTTCGGCCATGAACAATCCCTTGGAGACTCGAACCGAGTGTGCTGTGACGGGCCTGCTGACCTGTTCCGTACATTCTCACAAATCTCGCGCTGAACGCAAGTTAGCCCGTAGGATAGGCATCCTGCCTGTCCGTTCTCCCGTCCCACCTTAAGAAAAGCCGGACAGGCAGGATGCCTATCCTACGGGCGGTCCCTCCGTTGGATCGTCAAATCAATGGGCTTCTGGCCATCGACATAAATCTGCCGGGCAAGTTTCGGCAGCAACTCTTCGAGCGTGGTCCAATAAAGCCGCTGCATGGTCATCTCGCGCACTTGGGCTCGAGCGTCCGTTCCCGGTACTGCGGCCTTGTCGAATTGATCGACCAGCGCATCGAAACGGCTGGCCTCGGCCGTGGCGGCGGACAAGGCCTGAGCTCGTGTCGATTCGGCCTGGTCTCGGAACTGGCTGGCTTGGGCGTTCGCCTGGGCGAGCAGCCGTTCGGACATCGTTTGCGCTTCACTCATCAAACGCTCTTTCTCAGCGCGCGCATTAGAGACATCCAGAAATGCCTGTTTGACCGGGATCGGCGGACGTACATCAGCCAGCGTGACGTCTTCCACGAAGACCCCCAGCCCCTGGATGCCGGCCAGCCGCCGTGCTTCCGCAGTCAACAATTGGCGCAAGGCATTCAGACCCAGCGGATGGACATAGTCCACGCCACTGCGAGCCACAACATCCGCGACCAGCGATTGTGTCAGGAACCGCAAGTGCCGCTCGGGGCTTTCGTGTTGCAGGAGAAATTGACGCGGATCATCGACTCGAAATTGCACGCTGATCTGCAAATTGAGAATATTCTTGTCACCGGTCAAGTACTCGGACTGCCGGCTGGCGGCGGGCGGTTTCAGGAAATCACTGTCGCTCACTTCGTCCGCGGTTCCCAATCCCACGGTGACCGTGCGGGTCTCGTTCAAGTTGACTCGATCGACCTGGCACATCGGCCAGGGCCAGCCAAAATGGAGACCACTGCCGACTAATTGCGGCTGAGCTCGTCCGAACCAGCGGACCACGGCCTGCTCATTACCGCGGACCACATAGAGACCGCTCATCGCATACAGTCCAAGGAGCGAACTCACCAATAAAAGTCGCTTCATGGGGTGCTCCCGGTTACGGGAGTGTCTGCCGTACGCGGCTTAGGCGGAGAATTTGTCTTGGACGGCAGGCCGTCGATCAACAATTTGAGGAACGGACTGGAGGCCGACAGGACGAGGGTTGTTTGATTCGTCAGGACCTTCTGATAGCTCTCCAAGTTACGCAACCAGGCATAAAACTCGGGATCACGGGCGTGGGCCGTATTGCGAATCCGTAGCGCCTCGGCTTCGCCAGCGGCGCGGATGCCGGCGGCTTCACTGTTGGCCTTGGCCATGATTTCGGCACTGCGTCGCTTGGCTTGGCTTTCGATGACTACTTTTTCGGCCTCGCCCGCACTGCGATACCGCTGGGCGATTTTGTCTCGTTCTTTCCGCATCCGTTCGTAGACGGCAAACAGGTTGCCTTCAGGCAAATTGATGCGTTGAATTCCAATGTCGAGGATCTCGACCCCTAGACGCGACGTCAACGAGGCTGTTTCGTCGGGCTGTTGGCGGACCTGCTTCTGGACGCGGTTCGTCAGATCGGCCAGCGGACTGGCTCCCTGCGGGCCGGCCTCGGAAACGGTCGAGACCAGCAAGTCACTCAAGGCGAGGCGACCCATCTCTTCTGACAGGACTGAACGCAGGCGGGTATCCAGGCGGGCTTCCGTGGTCGGAATTCCCCCCAGCCCTCGATAGAACTTGACCACCGGACGATCGGCAAAGTTCTTGTCGGCGCCCGCGGGAGAGGCGGCAATTCGCCAGCACAGGTAGGTATCGACGATGATGTTTTTACGATCGCGAGTAAACATTTCCCGACCGCGCGGGTCGAACAACTGCAATCGCCGGTCGAACCTTCGCACCGTTTCCACAGGCCAGGGCAGCTTGAAATGCAGACCGCGGTCCGAGCTTGCCAGATCGACCTGATCATATACGGCGGTAATGACACCGAAACGCTCGACGATGACCAGTTCCGTTTCATCGACAAACAGGACCGAGCCCACCGCCAGCGAGATCAGCAAACCGACAAACAGCAGTTGCCCCAACACCTGCCAGGTGCGTTTAGAAATTCCAGGCGGAGTCTCGGATCCAGTCGGCGGCATAAACAGCAAGGCTTCTGAAGAAAGCAATCAGTATCGCAAGTTCCTCCAGAGTACCGCTGCGCCCCTGCGATGTCCAAGGCCGACGCGGACTTTTATCGTGAACACGTGCCTCAGCGAAGAACAGCAACTCCGAATCCTGCTGTACAGAATATCGGGAGCAATGACTCGACATCGACGTTGAACACACGCGGGATGACGCAGCAATACTCGGACCGTTAACTCTGTTAAGAGTCGACATTGACTGAACAAAGAATTGGCCCTATAAGCCCCGGACACTCAGATGAGTTTGAAAATCCCACGTTAGGCAAGGGTTTGACCATGGTTCGACCACTGAAGCTGGCAGCCACCTTGCGCAGGCTGATGCTGGTCTCTGCGATACTCATTGGCCCTTTTGCCGGATGCGCTTCGAGCGTGATCGCGGAAAAGAGATTAGAGGCAGTTGAGAAGGCTTCGGACGAAGGGCCCTCCCCTCCCCGATCCAAATCGACCGCTCCGCAACCGAAAGTCCATTCGCTTTCACTTTCCGGTCGCGCGCTGACCGCGGACGGCAAGCCGCTCGCAGGTGCGACGATCTTTGTGGTGTCGACGAACCGCATCGAACAGACGCTCGGCCAAACGACGACTGACCAGGAAGGCCGCTACTCGTTTCGTGATTTGCCTCTGCCTGTGCCGGTCGAAACCAATCCAAACTATATCGTGAACGCGGTCTTTGAGGTGTTCGGACGAGCGCCGGGGATGGCAATCGCCTGGCAGGGGATGAAATCGATCCGTCTCGACCCTCGTTACGAAAGGGATGCGGATTCGCCGCCATCGACCGACTACTTTCCGGGTGACAAGGTCGTGCTCGACCTGACATTCGAAAAACCACAACCGGTCTCCGGTCGTTTTCTGGACGAACGTGGCCAACCGATCGCAGGTGTTACGGTGCAGTTAGCTAGTTGCGACTATCTTGATGTGTCGAACTCCGAACCGCGGACGGATGACCGCAGGTTCTGGGCCCTGTGCCAGGCCGCCGAGTTGATCCGGGATGACATCATTGCCACGTCTGATTCCGATGGGAAGTTTCATTTGAAATCGATTCCTGCTGATCGGATCTGCTGGCTTAGCATCGAGCACCCCGATCATGCTCGTAAGTCGGTTTATGTGGCTACATCTCAACGCAAAGTGCTCGAGCACTTTGGGCAGCCTGTCGCCCCTTTGCCGCTCGAAATGACGTTGCACGCCACGAAGGCTTGTCGCGTGCAGATGGTGTTTGCCGATACGGAACAACCGGCGGCTGGGGTGCGAGTCGTAGCCCGGCAGATGCGTGCCACGGGGTACAGCCATTACGAAACGTCCGATGATGCGGGGAAACTGTTACTGCGTCTGCCGCCGGGAACTTATGAGTTCGACTGCAGTCCACCGCAGACGAGTGATTATGTCAAGACCATTGGCAAATACACTGTTGCCGCAGATCCGGCCGAACAATCTCTCGTGGTGAAAGTGGATCGGGGTTGCGTGCTGTTGCTCAAGGCGGTCGACGAGAAGACCGGAAAGGGAGTCGCGGGTGTCGACTTCTGGAACGAAGTAACTGAACCGCGAAGAGGTCATACCGGTCTGCGGTCCACGACCGGAGGTCCCAATCTGACCACCAACGCAGACGGTGTGCTGCGTGCAGTGGTCTATCCTGGGAAGCGGAGATTTGGGATGGGGTTCAGTCCACTTCCGGAGGGCTATGAGATCGCCAATCCCGCAGATGCTGTTTTTGGTAAGGGCCGCACGCTCGTCCTTGGGGCAGGAGAAACAGCGACGGCCGAGTTCAAACTTGGCCGTTCCGGAGTCAATCGGAAACTCGAAAACTCCGACGGTTTTGACTTTGATTTCCTTCCGCCTCACGGTGAAGGCAAACCGTATCCATAGTCGCTCATCACATTCCATGTGATGAGATGTTGGGGCACGTGCCGAACTGCTCAGGGTAGCAGGTACCGTAAGACCAAGCGGTTCGGCAGGAGCCTCACCCTCCCGCCACGCGGAAATCCGTGAAGGCCTAGCCCGTTTGGGCCGCAAATTGCTCCTTGCCTCATCTCGGAGGGTGTGAGACAATACGCAGCAACAAGGGTTGATGTAAGAATTCTGAATAGGTCTACGAGGACTACGGGATGATTCACGGCGAACGGGACGCGGTGCGCCAACGATTGACGCGACGGCAAGTGTTGCAGGTAGGCAGTTTAGGAACGCTTGGCTTGACCTTGCCTGCGCTGTTGCAAGCCGAAGCACACCGGTCGCCAACGGTCTCTGCAGCGGCCGATTCCTGCATCGTGATTTTCCTGAATGGCGGACCCAGCCATCTTGACATGTGGGACATGAAGCCGCAGGCACCGACTGGGATTCGCGGCGAATTTAATCCCATCTCGACCAGTACCCCGGGGGTGCAGTTTTCCGAACACCTGCCGCGGATGGCGCAGCACATGCACCGCTGCACGCTGATTCGGTCCGCTCATCATGGAGTCAACAATTCCCATGCCGCGGCCGTTTATGCAGCACTGACGGGTCACGATCGCGGAGAAGCGGGCGGCGGGACCAAACCGACCGACTACCCGGCGATTGGTTCGGTCACCGGGCACCTGCGACCTCCCGCGGAACCGATCGTGCCGTTTGTGTGCCTGCCCTATATCACCAAAGAGGGTGCCGGCGGTCCGCCCCAGCCTGGATTTTTCGGCGGCTGGATGGGCAAGCAGTTCGATCCGCTGTTCGTGCTGAAAGATCCCAACGCGGCCGATTTTTCCATCCCCGAGTTGACTCGGCAGGGTGAGGTCTCGCCGCAGCGGCTGGTTCAGCGACGCGACCTCCAATCGACACTCAACACCCAATTTGCCGAGCGTGGTTCGAGTGTCATCAATGGTATGAATGGATTTCAGCAACGGGCTCTCGATCTGTTGAGTTCCGAAGCCGCGCAGAAGGCGTTTCAACTCTCGCTGGAACCGGAACCGGTGCGCAATGCTTACGGTCGCAACATCTATGGCCAAAGCACGCTGCTCGCCCGCCGCCTGATCGAAGCCGGCACCCGCGTGGTGACCATTTCCTGGGCCCCCGATGCCAACGCCACGTGGGATACTCATGGCAACAATTTCGTCTCCCTGAAGGATCGTCTGCTTCCTCAACTGGATATGGCTGTCAGCAGTTTGCTGCAGGATCTGGCAGATCGCAGCCTGCTCAAGCGGACGCTGGTCTGCGTGATGGGCGAGTTTGGTCGGACTCCCAAGATCAACGGCGGCGCGGGGCGCGATCACTGGAATTTCGGCTACAGCCTGATGCTGGCGGGGGGCGGCATGAAGGGGGGCTATGTGTATGGCTCCAGTGACAAGATCGGCGGCGAACCGGCCAGTGATCCCGTTACTCCGGCCGAGATTATCGCCACCATCTATCAATCGCTGGGGATCTCGCCGATTTCAGAACTGTATGATGCGACTCATCGGCCCTACACGCTGGTCCCCTGGGGTGATTCGATCGACCGTCTGTTTGCATAACTCCCACATTCCCGCCGCTCACCTGAGAGTTCATCATGCGCGACTTGGATTCGTTATGGATGGAGCATCAAGGTCTCACACGGCGCTATTTGTTGCAAATGGGAGCGTTCGGAGCGATGGGACTCGCCCTGCCGTCGGGCCGTGCCGTCTTCGCGGACGACAAGCCCGACCCGTTGGCCGAGGCGACTCGCAAGCTGGAATACTTCACGAAGCCCGATGCATTTGGCACGGTGGAACGCGGCACGCCGTTGCCCTATTCGCATCCGCCAGAAAAGCTGCGTGAAGTGGGGATGACCCGCGAGACGTGGAAGCTGGAGGTGGTCGCTGATCCCGATGCGGCTCCGAAGTTAGAGGCCCCCCTCTCCAAGGAGCTCAAGACGGCTCTCGAATGGGACGGCTTGATGAAACTGGCGGAGAAGCATGCAGTTCGGTTTCCCAAGATCATGACCTGCAACAACGGAGGCAGACCGTTAGTGATGGGGTTGTGGGAAGGGGTGCCATTGCGGACCGTAGTCTGGCTGGCGAAACCGGTCAGTGATTTGCGGCGGATCTTTTACTACGGCTATCACAACGACGATCTCAAGCAGCGGTTTCAAAGTTCGTTGCCCGTCGGTCGAGTCCTCGAAGATCCCCCCGGCGAGCACCCCGTCATTCTGTGCTACAAGCTCAATGG
>JAQGHS010000196.1 GCA_028291605.1 Planctomycetaceae bacterium
GTGGCCAATTGGAGAAACTGTCTAAGGTGAAGATGTTGTCGGGCAAGGCGAAGTGGCTGCAATTCCAGGGGACCATCCCCAGTACGATCCCCACCGAACAGACCGGCAGCCGCGAAGATCTGGTGACCCATCCGAATGCGATGACGCTCGTCGAAAACGACGGCCAAACCGGCTTGATTCAACTCGGCACCCTGATCCGCGTGGGCGACGCCTGGAAGCTCACCCGCATGCCACAACCGCTCGAAGGCAATTCGGTCCAGGTGGCGGACGACGGTCTCTTCTCGCCCGCAGTCGCCGGTAATCAACCCGCCCCGCAACCGGCTGCCGGCACGGCCGAGAACCCCAAGGTCCAGAAGCTGATCGAAGAGCTCCAGGCCCTCGACAAAAAGACCCCCGGTCCCACCGCGTCGAAGACCGCCTGGTCGGATTTCAACACGCAGCGGACCGTAGCCTTACGCAAGCTAGTCGCCAGTTCCGACACGACCGAAGACCGCGAGCAATGGCAGAAACAGATCGCCGATGGGATCGCTGCCGGCGTCCAGTCAGACACCTACACGGATGGCCTGGAACAGCTCAAACTGATGCTGACCGACGTCGAAAAGAAGAGCCCCAAATCGTCGCTGGTGGCCTACCTGACCTATCGCATCATGACGGCCGAGTACAGCATCAAGCTGCGTAAGGCCCCCACCGACAAGACCGCCGAGATCCAGGAAAAGTGGCTGGAATCGCTGGAGGACTTCGTCACCAAATATCCGAAGGCAGACGATTCGCCCGAAGCCTTGTTCCAGCTGGGCAGCACCTACGAATTCTCCGGCAAGCTGAAGGACGCCCGCCTGTGGTACGAGAAGCTGAAGGCCTCGGCCCCCCAGACTCCATCCGGCGCCCGAGCCACCGGGGCCCTGGCGCGGCTCAACAGCAAGGGTGAGAATTTTAACCTCAAGGGCCGCGACCTGAGTGGCAAGCCGGTCGACACCACGGACCTCAAGGGCAAGGTCGTCCTGGTGATCTACTGGGCCAACTGGAGCGAGCCGCTGGTCAAGGATCTGCCGAAGATTCGAGCTCTCTATGAGCAATATCATGACCGCGGCCTGGAGATCCTGGGGGTCAACCTGGATGCCACGAAGGAAGACGCCAATGCCTGGATCGCCGAGCATAAGGTCAAGTGGACTCAGCTCCACGAACCCGGCGGCCTGGAAGGCAGCCCGCTCGCCGTCGAGTACGGCATCATCCATCTGCCGAGCATGTTCGTGATCGACCGCGACGGCAAGGTGAACTACCGCGGAATCGCCGCGGAGGAGCTGGAGCCAGTCTTCGCCGACATCCTGAAGTCGGAAGAGAAGCCCGAAGCCAAGAAGGACGAGGGTAAGGCGGACAAGTAAGGTCGTCGTAGCGAGTTCTTCGTAGGCGAGCGTCCGGCGTAAGCCGGATGGTTGTTAGCGACTCACAAGCCACACACGACCCCAGCCCCCACCAACGACCGGGCGAGCCGGGCGGCGTAAGCCCCCGGATTCTTCTCCATACAGATTTGGAAACACAGAGGCACAGAGGTAACAGAGTGAATGCATTCCTCTGTGTTTCTCCGTGCCTCTGTGTTTCAAACTCTTCGTGTTCTTCGTGACCTTCTGTTAAAAATAATTGATTCAAACCGACTGCCGACGAAGAATCCCGGGGCTTACGCCGCCGCGCTCGCCTGATCGTTGGTGGAGGCGGTGCGGCAGTGTGGCTTGTGACTCGCTAACAACCATCCGCCCCGTAATTGTTTAACGGCGCCGGACGCTCGCCTACGAAGAACGCCTACCCCGCCGCCGGAGCCGGTTCGGCATCATAAAACCGGTTCGCCACGAGGTGCTCACCCATAAACACCAGCCACATCAGCAGCATCAGGAACGGGAACACTTCCAACCCAATCCGCTGCCCGCGCAGGCCCTTCTTATCCAACTGGTCAAACGCCCGAGCTACGCTATAGCGATCCTTGCCCAGCATGTCATCCAGTTGTGCCGCCGAGATCGGCGTCAACACGTTCTCCCGGGCCGGAGCATTCACGCTAAAGCCGCGTTGAAAATTGGAGCCTGACGCCGCGTCCAGAAATCGGTATTGGCCCAGTTGATCCACCGCCGGGATCACCAGCGAATTCTTCCCCGGGGGGACTTCCCCCGGCAACTGCTGCGAGTTCGGTTTCCGCAGCAAATACTGCTGAATGGGTCGTTCGGGATCGAGTCGCACGATGGCCGCGTCGCCACAGACGTAATTGAACGTCCCCTGCGACTGCCGCGACAGATATTTCATCATCTGATCGGCGAAGGCAATGAACGACCAGTGCGTCGGCAGATTGTTCCATTGATCCTGCAGGTCGTCGGCCGCGGAACTGCTGACCGAGGTCGTCAACATCACCGTGCGGCCTTTACCGTGAACTTTCTCGAGAATGGCCGCCGACTTGTTCTCGGACGTGTACCAGGCAATCACCGAGGCATTCGGCTTGGGCTTCACTCGCCAGATGCGCCGGATTTCCGCCGCGGTCAGGTCGGCGACACCGCCACTCCAATCGGCGAATTTCTTCAACAGCGGATGATCCAGCTTGTTCGTCAGGTCGATGTATTCGGGAGGCTCAAACGGGACATGGCCCCGCAATTCGGCCGGCAAAAAGGCCTGGGCTGCCGGTAAGTCGTAGGACTCCGAATTGATTCGCCGAGACCCCAGGATGACCGCCGCGCCGCCACCCGCTTCGACATAGTCAGCCAGGTGCCGCCACGCGTTTTCCGGCAGGGCACTTACGTTGATCAGGCAGACTCCCGCGTATTTGGCGAGATCCGTCGTCGCCAGTTTCGAAGCATTCAATTGGGTACAGCGATATTTCACGCGGCCCAGCTTCGTCAGGCTGGGGGGAGCCAGCGCGGTCGCCCAGAACTTGGTCTCAGCGAAATCATCCGCGACAAGCAGCACCTCCAGCGGCGGCTGAATCTCGACGGTGAAGAAAAGCGCATTATCGAACTCCAGCGGGTCATCCGACTTCAACCGCAACTCGCCCTGTACGAGGTTCCCCGTCAACCCGCTGACCGTCAACTGAGCCACCGTACCTTCTGAGCCACGCAACTCAACCGACTTGGTATCCTTGGGCACCAGCCGGCCTTCCTCGCCCAGCACAGAGAGATCGATGGCCACGGTGGCCGCATCGCGGCCCGTCGCCGAGACCGTCGCCTGCACCCGCAATGGACTCCCAGCAGTCAGTGTCGAATCCGACACCTTCAAATCGGACAACCCGATATTTGTCGGCTGCGGCATACCGACATCAATCAGGTAGAGATTGACCGCCTTATCCTTCTCTAACTCAGCCTTCAGCAGATTGGTATCAGACTGCTGCCACGCCGCGGGACTCATGTCGCTGAAGACGATGACCTCGCGGACAAATGCGTCCTGCCGTTCGTTCTCCGGCAGGGCAACATCCACTTCCTGCACGCGGGCCAGGTCCTCTGTTTGCAGTTCCAGCGCGGCCCGCACCCGGTCGTTCAAGGTATAACTGATCGCCTTGATTTCCAGCGTGCTGAGACGATTGGACCCAGCAGTCAGGTCGGACAAAAACGCAATCTGATTCGTGGTTGAAGTATCCGCAATCGCCACGCGGCTGCCGGTTGGTAAACGGCGCAGATGCTCGACAGCCAAATCCCGAGCCACCTCCAGCCGAGTCTGCCCCGCCTGGCGATACTGCATGCTCAGGCTAGTATCAAACACCAGCACCGACGCCACCGGCACATTCTCGCTGACCTGCACCTGAGGCTCTTTGATCTGGGCAAACACGCGGCGTTGCAAAGGCCACAGCACCAGCAACAGCAGCAAGACGACCGATCCCGCCAGAACTCCCGCCCGCAACAATGTCCGCCGATGTCGCAATTGGAATGCGGGAACCTGCTGCCGCTGCCACTGCCACGTCAGGCCTAGCCAGACGCCCAGCGCCGCCGCGATGATCGATCCCAACGTGACCCATTCGCCGACCGTAGGCCAGTAATTCACCGGCGGAATCCGCGGCCGAGTCACCGCCAGCACCATCACCAGGATGACAAACACCCGCAGCAGCATGAGCCAGAAATGTTTTAAACGCATCCGCTGGACGTTCTGACGCTGCCGGTTCTTGATCAACCGCAACGCCGGAAAGATCAGCTTCTTCGGCTTCGCCCGCAGCAGCAGGTGCAGGATGACCGGAATCACCCCCAGCAGCAGCAACCAGCTCAGTAATGGATGGATAAAGGACATTGAGGACTTATGTGACCGCTGGGATTAATAACGTTTTAACTGAATATTGTGATGCGCTATTATCGCATTTATCCCGGAGGGATTGTAGAGAATAGCCGGTGGTTGAGCGCAGCGACAC
>JAQGHS010000276.1 GCA_028291605.1 Planctomycetaceae bacterium
CGACCGCGATGATCACGATGTAGGGCCTCGTCTCAGGAACCTGAACGGCCTCGGGTGATTCGGGGTCGATGTCGAGCCGCACAAAGAATTCCTCATTGCCCAGCTAGTTGTAGGCATCTAGGTGCCGGACGCCACAGCGGGCGAGCTAATCGTAGCGTTCTTCCATCTTGTCGACGGCCCAGCCGAGGACCGCTTCGGCCTTCTTCATGTCGGTGATGACCGGATGCATCAGATGCGGGATCCGTGTGTAAGGACTGAGTTCGACCATCTTCGGGTCGATCATCAGCATCTTCACCTGCTCGGGAGTCCGTGTCATCAACATCGACAGGATCAATGTGTTCAAGCACACGCTCTTACCGGTACCGGTGCGGCCGGCGATCAGCAAGTGCGGCATCTTGGCCAGGTCGACCGTGAGGGGGCGACCGCTGACGTCCTTGCCGAGGAAAATGGGGATCCGCTTGTTGTTCGCGTCGGCACCGCACGTTTCGATCAACTCACGCAAGCGAACCATGACTTGCGTATCGTTGGGAACTTCCACCCCCACGGTATTCTTGCCGGGGATCGGCGCGACCACGCGGACGCTCGGCACGCGGAGGGCGATGGCCAGGTCATCAGCGAGCGCCGAAACCTTCGACAACCGCAGGCCGGCTTCGAGTTCCAATTCAAACTGTGTGATAACCGGGCCAGTGTCGATTTCGACGACGCGGATATTTAGACCAAATTCCTTGAAGGTCTTTTCCAGCGTCTCGGCTGCGATCTGGGCTTTCTTGGCGAGTAATTCGTACGGGAACTCCTGTGCCACCTCCAGGATGTTTGGATTGGGCAGCGGGTGTTCGCACGGCGCGTAGTTCTCGGGCAGCTCTGTCGGAATCTTGCGGAAGGCACCCATCGACATGGGCGGATTCACGCGGACCGGCATCCGGGGCGCGGTCGGGGTGTTTGCCGCCGCCTTCTTCGGGGGCGGTGCAAGGATTGGCAAGTCGGGCTCGGCATCGCTGTCGTCGAGATCAGGCTCATCGGCACTTTGATAAGTCGTGGATTCGTCCGGCCAGAGGCCTTTGACGGCATCTCTACCTCGCCGCAATCGCAGCACGAGCGCAGGGATGACAGTCACATAAGCGACCAGTTTGAAGAGCCACAGGTCGGTGGAGATCAAGGTCCCGGCGAGGAACGCGGCCACCAGAACGCAGCAGATGCCGCCGAATCGAAAATGCTCTTCGAGCAGCGACCAGCCCCAGGCACCGATATAACCGCCACTTCCCACAATCGGGCCGCCACCCAGGCCGGGCATCAGTCCGTGGAGTGCAGCGCAGGCGGCACTGACAGCAAGCAATCCACCGAAAATTCGCAGCAGCGGGTCACCAATTGGCTTGCGACTGAAGAGACGCACGTCAAACGTCAGTGTGCCGGCGAGGAGTACATAGGTGCCCAGGCCAAACCAATGGCGTAGAAAATGAGCCACATAGGCTCCGGCAGGACCGCACCAGTTGAGAACTTCGGTGCGCGCAGGGAAAACCGCCTGAGCGGGTGGATCGGCGGGGTCATAACTGATCAGACTCAACCCCGAAAACACGACCATCACCAGCAGTAGCAAAGCGAACAAATCAGTGCGTAGGCGTCTCAAGTCCCACATGGAACAGTTTACTTCCGTAGGCGGCAGACTTCGGTCCCCTCGACCAGACTGCGTTAAGGTGTTCCATCGCGACCCCGGAGGTTGACTTGCTTCCTGCGGGGTCGCGGCGGAACGTGGTGGTGCTCAAGTGGAATTTCGTTGTAAGGGGTTCTTGGACGGTTTTTCCGTCTCCATAGGCCCCACTGGACTCGGATGATCTGGCAGCGGCCAGTCTCATTCCTTGTGGTCATTCCCATCAAGCGTTGGGGATACAGGAGGTTTGCCGATTTTTCCGGATACAATCGCCAAACTTCACCGCGTCCTGTTGCAAACCTAGCACATGGATTGGGGTGCGTTGCGAAAAGCCCACATTTGGCGGCGGGAAAGAAACGGTTGAGTAGCGGATGTGCGGGGTGTAGGAATTGTCGTGACGACGATGTCTCGTAGGATGGGCACTGACGCTGGCAGCGTCCGCCACGAGGTGATTGTCAGATTGCGTCGCGTTTTGATAACGTGTCCATCATCTCCAGATAATTGGCATCCCGTTCGGATGAGGAACTGATGACGCCCGAAGCTCTCAAGGTATTGCAAAAGTCTGACCCGGTGATGAAACGGCTGATCAAGGAGATTGGACCGCTCTATTTTGAAGCCCGTACTAAACGCTCCCCGTTTGAATCTCTCGTGCAGGCCGTTGCTCACCAGCAGTTGCACGGCAAAGCGGCCCAGACCATCTTGAAGCGGTTCGTCGCTTTGTTTCCGGGCAACAAGTTTCCGAAGCCCGAGCAAATCGCCGAGGTCCCCGATGACATCCTGCGCGGCTGCGGTTTTTCCCGTGCGAAGGTCCTGGCGATTCAAGATATCGCGGCGAAGAGCCTGGAGGGTGTCATCCCCACATCGCGGCAGATCGTCAAGCTGTCGGATGACGAGATCATTTCTCGCCTGACCGAAGTGCGGGGTGTTGGTCGCTGGACTGTCGAAATGTTGCTGATCTTTCAGCTTGGTCGGCCCGATGTTTTGCCGGTGGACGACTTTGGGGTCCGCAATGGATTCCAAGTGGCTTATGGATTACCGGAACATCCGACGAAGAAGCAACTGGCGGAGCATGGGGTCTGCTGGCAGCCACATCGTTCGACGGCGGCACTCTATCTATGGAGAGCGGCTGATAAGTCGAAGGTGAAATCTGCGATGACGTAGGATAGGCATCCTGCCTGTCCGTATTGAGATAATGGAACAGTGAGAATGACTACCTTCAGGCAAGTCGCCAATCATCTGCGGGTAGGTTGGGCATCCTGCCTGCCAACCTAGTGACGGACAGGCAGGATGCCTATCCTACGGGAATAATCGATCGATCCCGATGAAGAAATGCCGCGTTATCTTTCCGTCTGGATTTCGCCTGCTAAGATAGGGGCCGATCAGTTCGACCTGACTGTCGGGATGATTGACATAGCTCGATGACAGACAATAAGTTAAGGCATATTTCAATGTGCCGTCTGGTTGCTGGGCGTAGGTTCTGCCGGGGGCTTGGCACCCGATGCACCGCGTTTTTCACAATCAGCACCGTGTTCAGATTCGATTTCAGTGACGAAGTCCCCAATTTTCCAAGCCCGCCGTTCTCCGGCAGCTCTGGAAACTTTGAATAAATCCCGATTGAGTTCTAAAGGATTGTGACGATGCACGCTGCCGGCAATGATTCGCCGAGCCATATCCCGGAAGACGACAAGGTCGGGCTTCTGTCGGTCAGCTTTCTGGGGTTGTTGATGACCCAGTTTCTGGGTGTCTTCAACGATAACCTGTTTAAGTGGTTTGCCACGTATGTCGGCATTGAGATGCTGGGCAAGGATTCCAAAGAGCTGATCCTGTCAGTGGGCTCGGCGTTGTTTGTGCTGCCCTACGTCCTGTTCGCCGCACCGTCTGGTTTTCTCGCGGATCGATTTGGAAAGCCCCGAGTCATTGTCGCCACCAAATTCATGGAAGTGGTGATCATGGCGTTGGGCATCGTCGGGATCTACTTCAAACTTCCCTGGCTGATCCTGGGCTGTATCTTTCTGTTGGGAACTCAAGCCTGTTTGTTCGGACCGGCCAAGCTGGGCATCCTGCCGGAATTGTTGAAGACCGACAAACTCTCGTACGCCAACGGCCTCGCCGGACTGGCGACGATGCTCGCGATTCTGGCGGGGACGGTCACCGGCTTCGGGCTGTTTCAGATGACGGTCCCATCCAAGGAGATGACCCACTTAACGGGAGGCGATCTGGCCCCGGTTAACTTCGGGGGTGTTTCGATTCCCGGAATCTGGCTGGTTGGCACCATCATGCTGGGACTGGCGGGTCTCGGTTATTTCACCAGTTTGATGATTCATGCGATCCCGGCTGCGGATCCGAATCGCAAGTTTCCCTCGAACCCGTTCGCGGAAACGTGGCACGACGTCAGCGTGATGTGTGCCAATCCGGCGATGCGCCGGGTGGCGTTTGCCGCCGCGTATTTCTGGTCCCTGGGCTGTCTGGCACAACTGACGGTGAATGTTTACGCCGCCAAGCATTTGGGCATCCATGAAGAAACCGGGGCCGTGCTGATCGCCTGCCTGATGATGTCGATGGCGGTCGGTGTGTGCCTGGGGAGCGTGCTGGCGGGAGTCTGGTCACGCGGCCAGGTCGAACTGGGCATGGTGCCGATCTCCGCGGCGGCGATCGCCGTGTTCGCAGGTCTCTTGTTTTTCGTTCCCGATGCCGTGCATCCCGTCGTCAATGATCTGAGTAAGTGGTATGAGGTACTCACTCCTTCCTACTACATGACGGCGTTCATGCTATTTGGGTTGGGCTTCGCGGGCGGACTGTATGACGTTCCGTTGATGGCCTACCTGCAAAAGAATAGTGCCCCCGATGTCCGTGGGCAGATCTTCGCCGGTAATAATTTCATTACGTTCCTGGGAATGCTGATCGTTTCCGGGATGTTCTATGTCGCGAAGCTGCTCGAGATCGCGCCCCGGGGAATCTTTCTCTTCGCCGCCGTCGTGACCGTGCCGATTGCCATCTACATGTTCCGGATGGTTCCGGATTACACCGTTCGTTTTGTGCTGTGGGGTCTAAGTGGCCTGCTCTATCGAGCCCGAGTTTTTGGGCGTACGAATATCCCCGAAACTGGCGGAGCTTTGCTGGTTTGCAACCATGTCTCGTTTGCTGACGGGATCCTGGTGGGCATCCATTCGACCCGGCACGTGCGGATGATTGCCTACGACGGCAATTTGAAGGCACCCTTCATTTCGTGGTTGTCGAAAACGATGCGGGCCATTCCGATCAATGCGTCCGGCGGTCCGAAGGCGTTGATCCAGTCTCTGCAGGCCGCGAATCAGGCATTGCGGGATGGCGATGTGGTCTGCATTTTTGCCGAGGGCGGCATCACACGAACTGGCCAATTGATGGCTTTTCAACGTGGCATGATGAAGATTGTGGAAGGGACCGGCGCCCCCATCATTCCGGTTTACCTCGATGGGTTGTGGGGCAGCATTTTCAGCTTCGAAGGGGGCCGCTTCTTTAAGAAATGGCCGCGGACCTGGCCGTATCCCGTGACGGTCATGTTTGGCGAACCGATCTACGATCCGCCGAGTACGTTTGAAGTTCGACAAGCCGTAGAGCAGTTGGGAGCCGAAGCCGTCATCAAGCGTCGCGAGCGGTTCATCTCCCTGCCACGCCGCATGATCCGTGCCTGCCGCCGGATGAAGGGCCAGATGAAGGTCGCGGATTCCACCGGGCAAAGTCTGACGGGACGCGACCTGTTGATCCGGACGCTGATCGTGCGGAACTTCCTGCAGCGTACCATCCCGCACTCTGAGAAGACCGTCGGCGTACTGCTGCCGCCCTCCGCGGGTGGCGTGTTGGCCAACGGTGCTTTGGCCATGCTGGGGCGGACGACGGTCAATTTGAACTATACGGTCTCGGTGGCCGATATGAATACTCACCTGCGAACAGCCGGGGTCAAACGTGTCGTGACCAGCCGCAAATTCCAGGAAAAGATGAATCTGCCGCTCGAAACGGAATTCATCTATCTGGATGATTGTGCGCAGTCCGCGACCGCCATGGTCAAGGCCTTCGCGGCCTTCCAGACATATTGCGTGCCGGCGTTTATCCTGGATCGCTGGTTAGGGCTGACCCGGGCCAAACCGGACGACATCGTAACGATTATATTCACATCGGGATCGACCGGTGAACCCAAGGGAGTGATGCTGTCGCAGTTTAATATCGCCTCGAATGTCGAAGCGGTCGACCAACTTCTGCACCTGGAGGCCAGCGATGTGCTGATGGGGGTCCTGCCCTTCTTCCATTCGTTCGGTTACACCGTCACGATGTGGTGTGTGCTGTGCCTGAATGCCAAGGGGGTCTATCACTTCAATCCGTTGGATGCCCGTACGATCGGCCAACTGTGCCAACAGTACAAGGGGACCATCCTGATGGCCACGCCGACGTTCCTGCGGACATATATTAAGCGGGTTGAAAAGGAACAGTTTGCGACACTCGATATGGTCATCTCAGGAGCCGAGAAGCTGCCTCCGGATTTGGCCGAAGCCTTCTTCGAGAAATTCGGCGTTCAGATTAATGAAGGTTATGGCACGACGGAACTCACGCCGCTGGCTGCAGTGAATGTCCCCGATCATCGGGAAGAAACGTTCACGCAGGTCGGATGCAAAAAAGGGACCGTGGGCCGTGCCATTCCCGGTGTCGCGGCGAAAGTCGTCGACCCCGAGACCCGCCAGCCGCTGGGAGCAGATACACCAGGTCTGCTCCTGATGAAGGGCCCCAACGTCATGCAGGGCTACTTGAACATGCCCGAGAAAACCGCGGCTGTGATTCAAGATGGCTGGTACGAGACGGGTGACTTTGCCCAGATCGACAACGACGGCTTCATTACGATCACCGGCCGCCAAAGCCGCTTCTCGAAGATCGGCGGCGAAATGGTGCCGCATATTAAGATCGAGGAAACGCTGACCCTAATCCTCGCCGAACCCGGCGACGAAGGGCCGGAGCTGCGAGCCGTTGTCACCGCAGTGCCGGATGAACGCAAGGGCGAGCGGTTGGTGGTGGTCCACAAGAAGATCACGAAGTCGCCGCAGGAAGTCTGCAACGCCCTGTCCACCGCGGGCTTGCCCAATCTCTGGATCCCGGCCACTGACAGCTTCATCGAAGTGGAAGAGATCCCCTTCCTGGGCAGCGGCAAACTGGACCTGAAGAACTTGAAGTCGTTGGCACTGGCGAAATTCGCGGTGTGAAACGTTCAATCCCATAAGTCCTATAAGTCCCATCCGTCCCATGCATTTTATGGGACGGATGGGACTTATAGGACTTATGGGAAACAGTCGCCCCGGAACCCCTCTTGAGGCGGTTTCCACCTTCCGGTACCATCCCGCCGCGAACCGTTTTTACAATTGCGGTCCGCGATCGGCGAAAACTGCGCATTGCAGTCCGCCAATGCAACAGGATCCATGGATGGAATATCACCTGAAACCACTGGGCAAGATCTGCGCGGGGACCGGCAAGTTGCTGGCTCCCGGATCGCAGTGCATTTCCGTGGTGGTCGATGACGGGCAGGAATTAAAACGGCTCGATTATTCGAAGGAAGGGTGGAAGGGACCGCCGGAAGGGACCCTCGCCCAGTGGCAATGCCTCGTTCCGACGCCGATCGAAGTGAAGAAGAGATTGCTCGACCCCGATGCGTTGATGAATTACTTCGATCAACTCACGGAAGAAGCCAATCCGCTGCAGGAAAAGTTGCGGTATATCCTGGCCATTCTGCTGATGCATAAGAAGCGGCTGCGCGAAGAGGGAACTCGCAGCAGCGGCGACGATGAGTTCTTGCAATTCACGGCGACTCAGGGAGAGGGTGCCTATGAAGTCCGCAACTTTCATCTGACAGATGAAGAAGTGGCGGAGTTGCAAGATTCGTTGAACGCACATCTGGCAGTTGAGGCGGGAAATTTTGAGCAGGAAGCCGCTTAGGATAGAGATCGAAGTACAAGACCGAAGCATACATTTTGAAAGTGTGCATTTCAGCCCGGAGGGCTGAATTACGACAAGCGAATTGGCGTCGACAGCACACCTTCAAAAAGCAATGGCGATGAATTTTCACTCGCTTGCGCTTCGAGCTTGT
>JAQGHS010000304.1 GCA_028291605.1 Planctomycetaceae bacterium
CCTACCCCCGCCCTTACGGGACGGGGCTCACCTGACTTATTTCGTGTGAGGGGACGGACGGGCCTGGAGACCAATCCCACGACGCTCTACGGCACGATATTCTGCGGCTTGCCCTTCAAGAACTCGATCACGTTATCGACCGCTCCGCCGTTCAAGATCTCCATCCCTTCCGGGGTTTGATCGGCCACATGCGGGGTCAGAACCACTCGAGTGCAACTGAGCAACGGGTAACCGGGGGGCATCGGTTCGGCGTCGAACACGTCCAAACCGGCACCACCCAGATGTCCGGAATTCAAGGCCTCGACGAGGGCATCGGTATCGATGATGGCCCCGCGAGCCGTATTCACCAGCAATGCCCCCGGCTTCATCATTTGCAGTTCCCGCCGGCCAATCAGGTGGCGGCTGTCCGGGGTCAACTTCACGTGAATCGAAAACGCGTCGGCCGTCGTCAGCAACTCATCTTTGCTCACGTACTTGAAGCCTAGCTGGGCCTCGAGTTCCGGTTGAGGATGAAAGCTCCACGCAATGACATTCATCCCGATGGCCTTACCGAGTTGGATCATGGCCCGGCCGATCGCGCCAGTACCAATGACGCCCAGCGTCTTGCCGCGCAGATAAACGAGATCGCCTCGAATCCATTGGCCTGACTTCAATTCGGCTGTGTGTTGCGCGAGATGTCGCGCGCAACCGAACAGCAGGGCCATCGCGTGTTCCGACACCAACCCCGCCGTGCGGCCGGGAATGTTCGACACGATGATTCCCTTAGCCCGAGTCGTCGGCAAATCGATGCTGTCGGTTCCGATTCCACAGAGCGAGATCAGCTTCAACCGCGGCGCTTCTGACAGCACTTCGGCCGGCCATTTCACCGATCCACGCGACTGGATCATGATGTCCGCGCCCTGGATGCGACGGATTTTCTCCGCGTTATCGAGCGGACGATCGCGATACAGCCGGACTTCTCCGACGGCATGCAGTCGATCCATATGTGGCGAGTCCCCCAACTGCGTAGGTTCGTCACCGGGAATCACGATGATCGGTCGCGACATCTCTCGCCCTCATTCACAGTGTGATCTTACTTCGCATACTCGACGTTGCGAGACTCACGCAGCACAGTGACCTTGATTTCACCGGGATAAGTGAGCGATTCCTCGATCGCCTTGGCGATATCGCGGCACATGCGGGCGGCTTCGCGGTCGTTGACCTGATTCGAATCGACAATGATCCGGATCTCGCGGCCGGCCTGCACGGCGTAAGCCTGCTCCACACCGGGGAACCCGCACGCCAACGATTCGAGTTCTTCGAGTCGGCGGACGTATTTTTCCAGGGTTTCACGTCGAGCACCTGGCCGAGCGGCCGAAATCGCATCTGCCGAAGCGACCAGCACCGTGTAGATATAGTCGACCCGAATGTCATCGTGATGACCAAGTGCGGCATGCACGACTTCAGGGCGTTCGCCGTAGCGTTTGAGGAACTCGGCACCGACTGCCGGGTGACCGCCCTCCATCTCATGATCGGCAGCCTTGCCAATATCGTGCAGGAACCCGCAGCGTCGAGCCAGATTTCCGTCGAGCCCCAGTTGTTCGGCGAGCAATCCTGTCAGAAACGCGACTTCGATCGAGTGCCGCAACACGTTTTGACTGTAACTCACGCGGAAATTCAGGCGGCCCATCAAGTCGATCAGCTTTTCGTGCAGCCCCATGACTCCGGCTTCTTGAGCCGCTTCTTTACCCAAATGGAGGATATGAGCTTCCATCTCCTTCTGGGTTTCGCCGACGATTTCTTCAATCCGGGTCGGATGAATGCGGCCATCCTGAATCAGCTTGACGAGCGACAGCTTGGCCACTTCACGGCGGACATTGTCGAACGCCGAAACGATGACGACCCCTGGGGTATCATCAACAATGACGTCCACTCCAGTCGCTTTTTCGAACGCCCGAATATTGCGACCTTCACGGCCGATAATACGGCCCTTCATTTCGTCAGTGGGGATATCCACCGATGAGACTGTCGTTTCCGACGTATGACTGGCGGCGTAGCGCTGAACCGACATGCCGATGACTTCGCGAGCCATCTTGTCGCAGGTTTGCTTCAGGTTTTGCTCGTGCTTGAGAATGATCGCGCCGGTCTCGTTGCGCAACTGATTGTTGAGCCGATCCAGCAACACTTGCGTCGCAGATTCCTGGCTCAGACCGCTGATGCGAAACAGTTCGTCCTGTTGCTGACGCAACGCCTTTTCGACTTCCTTCTCTCGCGATTCAACAGATTCGGTGCGATCAGCCAGTTTGCGCTGGGTCGATTCGAGCAACCGTTCTTTTTTGGTGATGTCTTGTTGTTGATCTTCGAGCAGTGTTTCGCGGCGGTCGAGACGTTTTTCCTGGTCCCGCAATTCGGCTCGAACGCGGTCCATGTCCTTATCGAGCGCTTCGCGGCGGGCAATCAACTCTTCCTTGTTGGAGATTTCCTGCTGCTTGCGGACGGTTTCAGCGTCCCGTTCGGCCTGTTTCAGAATCTCTTCTCGCGTCTGGTAAGCCGTCCCTTTTATCAGCCGATCCACGAAGAATCCGGCGACAGCTCCCAGCACGAGCCCGAGCAAGGCTCCGATGAAGTATTCCATAGACGCGCTTTCTGTATCATCATACGGTGGTCGGAGACCATCGAGTGCCTCTGGCAGAAAGGCTGCTTCCCATGCGGCGGATCGTAATTTGAGGCGTCAGCTTGCAACTTGCGGTCAACCGCAATCGCTCACCACCAACATCAAGTCACAAACCGTGGGTTTCAGCGCAAGTTCACGCCGCGGAAGCAGGAAGCAAACGTCCGAGGGACATGGCTGAATGAGATCCAATTCGCAGGTCTAGTTCTGGAAGACCCCGTTCAAGAAGACGGTGGCGCCGTAGTACCATCGGTAAGCGACTACAAATTGTCTTCGAAAACGGGTCTGATTCTTCAGCCATTAACCTGCGCGGACACCAACCAGCCGCAAGCAATCCGATCGCCGGCACTTCGGGAATGACCGGAACAGAAATCTCTGTCCAGGCCACCACTTGTGGCACAACGCGAAACGCCTGCCGCAGTATCCTGGGCAGAAGCCGTTTCACGGCGAATACAAGTGTTAGAAGAAGTTGCCACATACGAGTGAATCACCCACGAAACGTCACATGTCACAAGCCCGAACTCTGCGGGTTGCCCCAGCAAAGACGTGAACTCAATCTCCAGAACTTTAAAGGTCAATGCACCTCGAAAGATCTCTCGGGGATCAAAATGTTCAACGCCCCCAGTTACTCAGCCGCTGAGCAGCCTGAAGAGACACCCTGCCACGGATTGTTAGGACGCGGAAGTCGTGTGACCACAAGACGCAGTGTTGCGACTGGAGAAAACCAGAGTGGCGTTTATAGTATCAAACTGACGCGGATGTTCAACCAACGGCGAAAAAATCGACACGCGTGGCGGATTTTGAGTAACCTTGGGAATCCTGAACGGCCCCGTGGCCGACGCTGCTAGCGTCGGCGTATTATCGACGCCAGCGGCGCAGGCCACGGAGTCAGGAGTTTCTGAGGAGGGAGTTTCAGCCACGGATTGACACGGATGAAACACTGATTGGATCATCCTGACTCGTTGTTCTCAATGTGAACCCATCGATATTTTGGATCTAAAATGCCGGATCAGGGTGATTTCCGTCTCGTCCTAATCCGTGTTTCGTCTGTGTCAATCCGTGGCTAAAACTCCCTCCTCTTTGTGATCACAGTGGTGAAATTCGTCCTTCACGAAAGTGTTAAGTCAAAACGCTCAAGTTCCGAGCCGCTCACAGACTGCTGACATAGAATTTAATCGATGAAGCCACTCGCGACGACAATCAATCAGGCGGTCCTCCAGTGCATGGATATCTGGAGTGGGAATCGTTCTGTCGAAAATGAAGCGACGACGCCGGGGTTGGAAATCTTCGTCTTCAGCGAGCCTTTCCGCGGCGAAAGCACCGGGGGCGATATCCATTACGTTTCGCTGTGTGTCGGGGGAGTTGTCACTCGACTGATTCTCGCGGATGTGTCCGGGCATGGGACGGCGGTGTCCGAATCGGCCCTGATGCTGCGGTCGTTAATGCGACGTTTCATGAATGCCAAAACTCAGGAGAGCCTGGTCCGAGATTTGAATCGGGAATTCTCCCGATTGGAGCAAACGGGTCGGTTCGCCACGGCGGTCGTCGCCACCTACCTCAGCCAGCGTAACCGCTTTACGATTTGCAACGCAGGTCATCCGCGACCATTGTGGTATCGGCGAGCGTCGAACTCGTGGTCCTACTTGAGTGACGAACTGGTTGGTGCCGAACAAGCCTCCAACTTGCCACTGGGACTTGATGAAGCCACCGAGTACCAGCAGTTCAACCTCGATGTCAACGAAGGAGACTTGCTGATCCTGTACACCGACGCATTGACCGAGGCTCACAGCCCCGAAGACCAGATACTGGGTGAAGAGGGCCTGTTGAGAATGGTGTCGAGTATCCCAACCGGTCATGTCCGCGAGTTCGGTCGTGCGGTGTTGCAGCGGATCAACGAATACTCGGGCAATCAGCCTGCCGAAGATGACGTAACCATCCTGGTTCTGAAGTTCTCCAGCAAAACACGGCGATTTCCGGGGCTGCTGGAAAAGCTGAATGCCTATGCGAAGTTCATTGGGCTGAAGCCGGCATAGTGTAGCCTTCACGCTCCGCGTGAAGATAGCCGGGCGCGCGGCTGACGTTGAATGCCTTATCAGATGGTCCGCGCGATCGGCTTACTTCACGCGGAGCGTGAAGGCTACCATCAGTTCTGCGGAGCCAACCGTTCGCGGAGATAGCTGGCTCGGGCGACATTGCGTTCGCCGGAATCCAGCGACGTATGCCGCAGTTTTTGCAGGTGTGCCGGCTGGGTGAAAATGAAGAGCTCGTTGACCGTCGGGATGGGCAAGTCTTCAATCAGTCCCAGGTTGATCCCCATCCGCAGGCTCGACAGATGCTGCATCGTCTCTTCCGATGTAATCGTCTGAGCCGACTTCAAGATCCCATAAGCTCGCGAGACCTGATCGTGTAATCCCTGGCGGTTTTCCTTGATCAAAGCGGTTCGGACACGGCGTTCGTAACCAATGATATTCGGGATCACATCCTTCAGATTCTTGATCAACTGCTCTTCGCTTTTGCCGAGCGTGGTTTGGTTCGAAATCTGATAGAAGTCGCCCATCGCCTGGCTGCCTTCACCGTACAACCCACGGACCGCGAGGCCGATCTTATGCAGGGCTTGGAAGACTTTCTGGATCTCTTTGGTTTGAACTAGCGCTGGCAGATGCAGCATCACGCTGACGCGAATTCCCGTACCGCAATTGGTGGGACAAGCCGTCAAATATCCGAGTTGTTCGTTGAAGGCAAAGCAGACTTGCTCTTCCAGCAGATCATCAATCTGGTTGATTTCCTGCCAGCACGATTCCAACGCTAGACCGCTGCGCAGCACCTGAATTCGGAGATGGTCTTCTTCGTTGACCATCAGGCTGACGTTCTCTGCCGTACTGAAGCCGACGCCGCGCGGGCCCTGGCCTTCCGAGAGTTCGCGGCTGATGAGTTGACGTTCCACCAGAAACTGCCGGTCCAGCCGTTGCAGTGAGGTCACGTCGAAATAGTTGAGGGACTTACGGGCGGCGAGGCGGGCAATCTGGCCACTCAGGATCCGTTCGATCTCGGCCCGAGCCCCTTCGTCGGCGCGCGTCAAGAAGGGAAACTGCGAGAGATTTCGAGCCAGCCGGATGCGGGTAGATATGACAATATCCGCTTCCGGGCCCTCTCCCCGCAGCCACTCGCCGCTCGACTGAATCAACTCGTCCAATTTCACTGTATGTCCTTGCCTGCCTTGGTCCGTCACTATTGTCGCCCGACTCTTCTGAGCCAGGTTTTCCCCGCGTTCCAATTTCGCCCGACTCTGAAGAGTCAGGCTACGGCGAAGCGGCAGGCCGCAGCATACCTGATTTCTGTTCGTGTTCCGAGTTCTATTCGTTTTCCTCTTCCGAGGCGGGCGTTTGCGTTTCCAGTTCCAGGCGTTGAATCTCATCTCGCAGCTTCGCCGCCTGCTCGTAGGATTCCTCGGCGATGGCCACCTTTAATTCCCCCCGCAGCTTGATCAGCCGATATTGTTTGCGGCTATCGTCGGGGGTCCGCTTGGGCACCTTGCCGAAGTGCTGGGTCTCACCGTGGATGTTTTCCAGCAGCGGGATGAGTTCTTCTTGAAACGCGATGTAGTCGTGCGGACAACCGAGCCGTCCCTGCTTCCGAAATTCCTTAAACGTGATCCCACAATTCGGGCAGGCCAACTGGTCAAGTTCCTTGAGCTTCGATTCACCCTCTTCGTCCGCAGCAACGCCGGCCGGCAGATCGTTCCCTTTGGCTTCGGCCTGGGACAAGTACTGCTGGGCACATTCTTCACAGAAGTGATGCTCGGCCGCGACACCTTTGACAATCTCAGTGATATGCAGGGTGGCGGGACTGGGGCAAGTTTGACATTTCATGACGCAGACCTCGCAGGCTGTTCCGTGCCGCAATGATTTTTCAGACACTTGGCGATGTGAATCCCTCAAATCGCCTCGTTATTTCGCGTCATCGAAGGGGATGGCGGGCGTTTTTCAGTCGACTTTAACAACAACTACTCTCGATTGAGGCAGCGCGCGAATTCTAACGCCGAGCCCCCTTGTGTCAAGTTGGGTAAATCGATGTCTGAGAGGACCTTACATTCAAAGTAAATGCCATCGGCGTAGGTCAGGCTGTGCCTGACGCCTGACGACGATGGAAACCCAGCACCAGAAAACGCCAACCATCTCAAGTGGAGTTTGATTGTTTAAGAATGCCGCCGCGTCAATTGTCAGATTCAGCCCGCCCACGGGGCCGGAAAACGTTCGCACGCTAATTAATTTGGCACGTCAAGAGTTGCCTGATTTAACCCTCAAGACAGATTTCTCGTTGCCGTGAGCCAGCACGGATGTTAACATCAACAACTGCTTATCGTTTTGGCGAATGTTGCTATTACGTACGAGATCCGTTCGCGTTGCGACCGCTGATGATTTGAGACTGGCTGGAATATCGCGAAACAGATGTCAAACGTTTGATCGATGGGAAGCTCGAATGCGCTCTGTGAGACTCATCGTTGGATTTGGATTGCTGTGCAGTCTCTGGTCAGTTTCTACTGCCCAGGCGGCCGAAGGTACGGTCGCAGCCACTTTTCAGCCACCGATTACCCGCATAACGATCGAGCCGGCCACCATCACTCTCGATGGCGCGGGGAGTCTGGTCACTCCGTTGATTACAGGCGAAGGCGCTCCCGATCAGATTGTTGATTTGACCAGCCTGGCGACGCTCGAATCACTTTCTCCGACGATATTTACAGTCGACGCTCATGGTCGCCTGCGTGGTTTGGACGATGGTACGGGAAAGTTGCGAATTGCGGTCGCGGGCAAGGTCCAGGAAGTGCCGATCGTCGTCAAAAACATGCGAGTGCCAAGACAATTCCACTTCGATAATGACATCCTGCCGATTCTCAGCAAATTCTCCTGCAATATGTCGGGCTGCCACGGCAAGGCCGAGGGACAGAATGGATTTAAGCTGTCTGTGTTTGGATTCGATCCACGGGCCGACCATCAGGCTCTGACGCAAGAAAGCCGCGGTCGACGGATCAACCCGGTCGTGCCAGGCGCAAGCTTACTGCTGACCAAGGCTTCGGGTGGAATTCCACATGGCGGCGGTGTGCGAATTGCCAAGACGTCCGAAGAATACCGCACACTTTATGACTGGATCGTCGCGGGTATGCCCTATGGCAGCAATGAAACGCCACGAGTTGTGGCAGTTCGGGTGACCCCGCAAGAACGCACCTTAACGATGCGCGGCGTCCAGCAACTTCGAGTGACCGCTCGTTATTCAAATGGTGTGGAAGTCGATGTAACCCACCACGCACGGTATCAATCGAACAACGAAGCCGTAGCCAAAGTCGACGAATTGGGCTTCGTCACGGCAGGTGATGTCCCTGGCGATGTCGCCATCATGGCTGCCTATTTGGGTGAAGTCGACATTTTTCGGGCACTGGTGCCACGGTCAGAACCATTGACCGCTCAAGCCGGTCCGCCGGTGCTGAATTTCATTGACGGGCACATCGATTCGAAGCTGAAAAAGCTGCGGATCGAAGCCTCCCCCATCTGCAGCGACGCCGATTTCGTGCGGCGAGTTTACCTCGACCTGATCGGCACTTTGCCGACCGCGTCCGAGGCCCGCGACTTCCTCGCCAACCAGGATCCGGATCGCCGGATGAAGCTGGTCGATACGTTGTTCCTGCGACCGGAGTTCGCCGACTATTGGGCGTTGAAATGGTCCGACTGGTTGCGTGTTGACCGCCAGGCATTGGGGCATGACGGGGCCTATCGTTACTACAAATGGATCCACGACAGTTTCGCGAAAAATCTCGGACTCGATCAGTTCGCCAAGGAACTGGTGTCGGGACAGGGCTTGCTGTCGGAACATCCTGCCGGTCACTTCTTCAAGGTTGTGAAAGACCCGGGAGAGATGTCGAGCACCCTGTCACAGTCACTTCTGGGCATCCGGATTGACTGTGCTAAGTGCCATCACCATCCGTTTGATCGCTGGAGCCAGGACGACTACTACGGAATGCAGGCCTATTTTACCGGCGTGAAGTTCAAACCGACTCCGCGTGGTGAAATGCTACTGGCCAGCGCGGGTGGTGAGTCTCAGAATCCTCGTAGCGGACTGAAGATTTACGCCCATCCCTTGGGAACATCCAATCCGGAAGCGGCACCCAAGGGTGATCCACGGTTGTCGTTCGCCAGTTGGTTGGTGGCCGCTGACAATCCCTTTTTTGCACGTAACATTGTTAATCGAGCCTGGGCTCATCTGCTCGGACGCGGGATCGTGGAACCGTTGGATGATGTCCGGTTGACGAATCCACCCAGCCACCCCGAGTTGCTCACGGCCCTGTCGAAGGATTTCATCGACCACAAGTTTGACTTCCGGTATCTGCTTAAGACGATCATCGCCTCGCGAACTTACCAGTTGTCAGCTGCGGTCACTCCGACCAACACGAACGACGAGCAGAATTTTTCTCGTTCTGTCTTACGGCGACTTGATGCCGAAGTGTTGCTCGACGCAATCTGCCAGACGACCAAAATTCCCGAGAAGTTTGACGGCGTGCCGGCGGGTTCACGAGCCATTCAGTTGTGGGACAGCCTGGTGCCGCACTACTTCCTGGGAATCTTCGGCCGCCCAGTCCGCAGCACGCCGTGTGATTGCGAACGGGCCGGTGCGCCCAATGTTTCACAGGTCCTGCATGTGCTGAATTCGCCGGAAATCCAAGCGAAACTGACTCACGAAGCCGGGTTCCTCGCCGAATTGGCGCGACGCCCAGGTCTCACCGACAAGCAGTTGATTGACGAACTGTACCTGACGTTCTTCAGTCGCTATCCCAGTGATCAAGAACGGACCAACGCGACACAGTATCTCCAAACCCAGGCCGCCAACCGCCAATCCGCGATCGAAGATTTGGCTTGGAGTATGCTCAATTCCTTGGAATTTGTGTTTAACCATTAGTGTCGGCGCGGTAAACTAAAGAAGACCTGCCAACAACAACCAACCACAGTCACCTGCCGTACCTCTGCCAGCTTGCCAGGAGTGGAACATGCCCGGACGAAACTACTGCGATCGGATTTCGCGACGTGACTGTCTTCAAGTGGGAGCAGCGATGCTTCCAATGGGTATGGGCATGTCGCTCTCCAGTCTGCTGCAACAGCAGGCGATCGCGGCCGACGGTGGACCAGCGAAGGAAGATGTTTCACTCATCGTCCTGTTCCTCAAGGGCGGTTTAAGTACTATCGACACGCTGGACTTGAAGCCCAACGCTCCCAGCGAGTTCCGCGGCGACTTCAACCCGATTTCGACGAACGTCCCGGGTATTGAAGTTTGCGAACACTTGCCGCTGCTGTCACGGCACGCCGACAAGTTCGCGTTGCTCCGTAACTTCGCCCATACCGACTCGGGTCACGGCCCTGCCGATCACTGGATGCTGACCGGGTATGCTCCCCGGGCTGGTTTTAATCCCAGCGCTAAGCCGAACAATCAGTTTCCGGCCTACGGATCTGTGATCGCCAAGAAGCAGGGCCCGCGCGGTTCCGTGCCGCCCTATGTGTGTTTGCCCCGCATGCACAATTCCGGCGGAGCCGCTTATTTGGGAGCCGGTGCCGCGCCGTTCGTGGTCGAAGCTGATCCCAATGCACCAAACTTCGCCGTACCAGATCTCATTCCGCCGCTGAGCGTTCCGTCAGAGCGATTGGGCAATCGGCGCGAACTCCTGGCAACGGTCGACCGCTTCCGCAAATCGGCGGAATCACAAGCCAACCAGGCTGCCAAATCGTTGGGGACCTTCCAAGAGAAGGCTTTCCAATTGATGACTTCGCCCGAGACCAAGACGGCGTTTGATATTGCTCGCGAACCCGACGCTCTGCGAGACCGCTATGGTCGCCATTCACTCGGTCAATCGTGCCTGATGGCTCGTCGACTGATTGAATCTGGAGTGCGTTGCGTCACCATCGATCATACGAATTGGGACACGCACTACGATAACTTCAACTCATTGAAGAATGATCTCCTGCCGCAACTTGACTCTGGCTTGACGACGCTGTTACAGGACCTCAATGACCGCGGAATGCAGCGTAAGACATTGCTTGTGGTGATGGGCGAATTTGGTCGGACCCCGCGCGTCAATAAAGACGCCGGCCGCGATCACTGGGGCCCGTCTAATTGCATTCTGTTGAGCGGCGGCGGCATCAAGGGTGGACTGGTCGTCGGAGCCACCAACGAACGTGGTGAGAAGCCCGCCGAGAACCCCGTCGGCCCAGCTGATTTGGCCGCAACGATGTTTGATTGCCTGGGAATCAACGCTCAGGATGAATTCCACACTCCCGAGGGCCGCCCGGTCAAGATTGCCGCCGACGGCCGCGTCCTGCGTGAGTTGTATGTCTAGGTCTAAGTGACCGGCGTGATGCCATTTAGTATGTAGCCACGCTCGCCAGAGCGTGGGCATCCGCGTTTGAAGCCCACGTTCTGGCGAACGTGGCTACGTAGTAAGTGACACAGACGCTAGCAGCGTCTGCCACGGAGCCGCCCGGCTCACCAAGTAGTTTGAGACAGTCCCTCCTGACACTGACCTACCGAGCAACTGAAACATGCCCAGGCGCTCTTTCGTATCACTGCTGCTGCTCAATCTGGTTCTGACCGCATCTCTGGTTCAGGCTGACCCACCGGATGCCAAGTACATGTTTCCTGCCGGCGGTCGCCGGGGAACGACGGTGCCGGTGCGGATTGGTGGCTGCAATTTCCACGACAAGGCCAACTTCCAGTTGATGGGCACCGGCGTTCGCGCCGCGGCTGAAATCTCCCGGATGCAAACATTGTGGTTTGAAGGGCCCGTCATTCCGCAGCCGGCGTCGCAGTCGAAAGAGGACTATCCCCTCGACTATGCCAACTCGATGGAGATCGCCGCCGATGCTCCGCGAGGAGAACACTTCTGGAAGGCATCGACCGCGCAGGGTGTCACTGGCAGTCTGCCATTCATCGTCGGCGATCTGCCTGAGGTCGTTGAAGAAGAGTTGCTGGGCTTGCCGAATCCCGTTGATGTCGCGTTACCAGTCACCGCCAATGGTCGCATCTTCCCGCGTGAAGACGTTGATCTCTGGCGTTTTACCGCTCAGGCGGGCCAGACCGTCACGTGCGCTGTGGTGGCTTCCCGTTTAAAGTCACCGCTGGAGGCCCGTCTTGAGCTGTTCGATCCGCAGGGCCAATCGATCGCCGAAAGTCTGTCCGTGCCCGGTTCCGAAGCGGTGATTCGGTTCACTGCTCCGACGACTGGGCAGTACTCGATCAAGATTCACGATATTCAATTCGGTGGGCTGCAGGATTATGTCTACCGCTTGACGATGACGGCGGGTCCGCACATTGATTTCGTTTATCCGCTGGGTGGACGGCGGAATTCTGATGTGAAGCTCGAACTGGCCGGTGCGAATCTGGCAGTACCCAAACCCACCATCAAGTTGCCTGCGACGCCCGAGCTCCGCTACGACTATCGTGTGGAAACCCCCGAGTCCGTCAGCAACTCAGTCGCCCTGGAGCTCGATGATCTTCCTGAGGTTCTCGAACCGGACGCGGGTGCCATGGCGACCCGAGTCACGTTCCCCGCAATTCTGAATGGCCGGATTCAGCGTGCCGGTGAGATTGATGACTGGACTTTCGAAGCGAAAAAGGGAGACGAATTCGATCTGGAAGTGCGTGCCGCACGGTTGGGTTCGCCGCTTGATGCGGTCCTGCAGATTGTCGATGCCCAGCAAAAGGTTGTCGTGGAGAATGACGATCAGGCTAATGGCCTGACCGATTCGCGTCTCCGTTTTCAAGCACCGGCAGACGGTGTTTATTCGATACGCCTGAGCGACCGGCTGCCTGATCGGGGCGGGGTCCAGTTTGCCTATCGCTTGCGAGTGATTACGGCAGCCACGCCTGAATTCGAATTAAGTCTCGCGACGGATACCGTGACGATTGAACGCGGGAAGCCGACCCCGATCAAGGTCACTGCCGATCGCGGCCCGGGCGTCAAAGAAGAGATTGCACTGCAAGTCGAGGGACTCCCTTCGGGAGTCACTGTGACGCCGCTCGTGATCAAGGCCGATCAGAAGGAAGTGTCGCTTAGTTTTCAGGCGGCTGACGGCACCAAGGTTCAAGCGGCTCCGCTGAAGATCACGGGTAAGATCGCCAAAGACGGCAAGGAATTGGTCCAGCAGGCGGTCGTCGTCAATAAGCTGGGCATTCGACGGCAAGACCCCGTCTGGGTGGCCGTAGCCTTACCAACCCCGTTCCGCTTTGTCGGAATTTTCGAGACGAAATTCATGCCGCGTGGTTCGCAGTATGTGCGCCACTATGCCATTCAACGGAATGGTTTTGATGGTCCATTGGAAGCCCGCCTGGCCGATCAGCAAGGCCGTCATTTACAGGGTGTGACCGGCGAACCGGTTTCGATCTCTCCCACACAAAATGAGTTCGACTTTACCGTCAAACTGCAGCCCTTCATGGAAATCGGCCGCACTAGTCGGACGACGTTGTCTGTCATGGGAGTCGTCACGGACAAGGACGGCAGCCGGCATGTCGTGAGCTACAGCTCGAATGCGCAAAACGATCAGATGATCTCGATCGTCGATCCCGGCCGGCTGGCAATCACGCTTGATCGACGGTCGTTGTCGGTCAATCCTGGCCAGTCTGGAAAGGTGTCTTTCCGTCTGCAACGCAGCAGCGGCCTGAATCAGCCGACCCAGGTTGAGCTGATCGTTCCACAAGGGATTCGCGGGGTGAAGTCGCAGCCTGTGACCATCGGCCCCAACGAGCAAACGGGGACGATTGAGCTGACCTTCGAGGCTGATGCTGCAGGTCCGTTCCTGGTACCGTTGACCGTTCGAGCAACGACAGTCGATGATCGCAAGTTGTCAGTCATCAATGACGCCAGCTTGGAACTTGTGGCCCGTCCGGCGAAGTAGTTGAGCCTGTAGAATGGCGCACAACGCTACACTTCGCGCGGAATTTCTTTCCTAAAACGCCTCACTTGAATCAAATTTTGAGAAAACTCGGCTTTCCGAGATCCGGGAATTCTGCAAAACTCCCGCCCGCTTGGAGATGATGTTGGGGATCAACGGTCTCTCCAGGCAAGCAGCGTCAGCCACCTGATGCTCGGGGTACTCTCACCACGGATGGTGAGAATTCGCAATGAGTTGCTGAATTGGAACGAGAGAGCCAAGTCAGCGGCAAACTGCGGCACAATGACTTGAAATGAGTCGCGGTGTTGAATAGGCAGGGAGGCCTGGTTGATGGGGGGAAGAGTGTCTCACAGCGTTGCGCGGAGTGGCTCGGTTGAGCAACTACTGCACAGTCGACTGCTTTCAGTCGCGCTCGTTGAGGTACTCCAGCTCAATCGCCTGGTCCAAGTAATCGGCGGTACGTTCGGTTACTGGTTTCCAAAAGTTTTCTGCACGTGAGGCTATCCCTCTGCCCAGCGAACCGGCTTGCGGTTCGTGGATGGAGGGATCGACTTACGGCAGAATGGACCAAGCGGGGGAGTTGTCTATGCACGTCCTCACGGCCGTTTTTCTGGCTACATGCGCGATCAGCACTGCTCCTCAAGGAGAGCTGCTCGATTTTACCGCCACCTGGTGTGGTCCCTGTCAGCAAATGGGGCCCATTGTCGACCGCTTGCATCGACAAGGTTATGCCGTGCGGAAAGTCGACATCGATCAGAATCGCCAACTGGCTCAGCAATACGGAATATCTTCGATCCCAGCCTTCGTGCTGGTGGTCAACGGCAAAGTGGTTGAACAAACCGTTGGCATGCAGTCCGAGGAGAAGCTCCTGCAGATGCTGGCGAAAATCCCCAAGCCAGTAGCTGCTCCGAACTTCTCGAGTCAAAAGTCTGATGCGCCGTTGTACGTCGAAGCGCGGCCCAATACACCGTCCACGCCTCCGGCTAATTGGAAGCCTGCCGAGCAACCCAAGAAATCGATTTTCGGGCTGCCCTCGCTGGGGGGAAACCGAATGGCTGCGGTCCCCACCCCCAAGCCTGGTAACCGTGACTTGAAGCCCACAATTCGGGCAAAACTGGATGACACGCCGATGCTGGATGGAGAAATCCTGACTCGCGATCCTATGGTTGCCAGTACTCGCATCCGCATCACTGATAACGGCGGCGTCAATCTCGGGTCGGGGACGATTATCGAAAGCAAAGTGGGACAGACGCTGATCCTCACTTGCGGTCACGTCTTCCGCAATTTCCAGGATGGTTCCCTGATTGAAGTCGACGTGTTCAACGGTGGCAAGAAAGAAACTTTTGTCGGTAAACACGTGAAGCACGACTTGAAGTCGGACTTGGGAATCATCTCGATTGCCACCGATAATCCGTTGCCGTTTGCCAGTGTGGCGAGCGGTTCGTATCAAGTGGAAAAAGGGGCGCCAGTACAAAGCGTTGGCTGCGGACAGGGAAACAACCCCACGCTGCAAAAGCACCTGGTCACTCAACTGAATCGCTACAACGGCCCGGCGAATATCGAATGCACCGGAGTTCCCATCCAGGGCCGCTCGGGTGGCGGACTCTTCAATCTCCAGGGTGAAGTCGTGGGCATCTGCATGGCTGCCGATCCCAAAGAACGACGCGGGTTGTATGTCGGTTTGCCGGCAGTGCAAGCGTTTCTGAAACAATGCGGACTGGTCCGTCTGTTGAAGGATGGAATTTCGCCTGATGCGAATTTCGATGATCATGAAGACCCCATGATCGTCAGCCATGACGAATCCAGTGCAGCTCAACCGAAGGCTGGTCCTCGCGGCCTGGCAGCGTTGAAGGCCGCCCTGGGCGATGACGCTGAGGGTGTCGTCTGCCTGCTTCGAGCGGACAAGAGTGCTCAAAAGAAGCGGATGTTTGTGATCTCCAGCAAGCCCACCACGAACGAACGATTCGCTGAGACTCGCGGCAGTCAACAGGCCAGCAAATTGCGGTTGACTACTGCCCAAGAGTAGGGTGTTGAGTTAGGATACAAGCTCGAAGCGCCAGCGAGTGAATCTTCATCAGTCACCGATGGGAATTCACTCGCCGGCGCTTCGAGCTTGTATGGTGGTCACTCCGTGACGCCGCTGTTGAACTCACCAAAGTAAACGCCATCCCTGCATCATGCCGCGACGTTTTTTCTCTGCTGTCGATGTCTCGGCGGAATCCCTGGAATTGACCGGGCGGGAAGCACATCACCTGCAACGCGTCTTGCGCATGGTGCCTGGTGATTCGGTCTGGTTGTTCGATGGGCAGGGCCACGAAGTCCTCGCCGAGATCGTGGCCATCGAGCGCGACGTGGTCCGTCTCCAGGTGACCGAGCGCCGCGAATTCGCACAGTCCGCCACGCTTCCCGTAACGATTGCCACGGGGGTTCCCAAAGGTGACCGCTTCCGCTGGCTGATTGAGAAAGCCACCGAGCTTGGCGTGCAGCGGATCGTGCCATTGGTCACTCAGCGCAGCATCGTCGACCCCGGGCAGGGGAAGCTCGACAAGCTGCGGCAAACCATTGTCGAAGCCTGTAAGCAATGCGGCCGAACGCGATTGATGGAGCTGACCGAACCGCTCAACTGGCGCGATTGTCTCACGACAGAATTCCCGGGCCGCGAAGTGTGGATCGCGCACCCCCACGGGGAACCGGTCACAGCACAATCATTGACGCCAACGTTGCCGCCGCTATTTCTCATCGGGCCAGAAGGTGGCTTCACCGACACCGAGGTCGAAGAAGCAGTTGCCGCGGGCGCGCGCCGGATGCAATTGGGACCACGTATTTTACGGATTGAAACTGCTGCGGTGGCGATTGCCACGTTGGCTTGTTTGCAGTCTCCATAGGATACGGCATCCTGCCTGCCATTTGTCACCTCAAGTGACAAACCCGAAGTCTATTTATCCTGCGATTGCCACTTTGATCGCCACATGCTCCGGGCTATTGCTTTGTCGCTGCACGATTGACAGGCAGGATGCCTATTCCACGACGAAGAATCCCGCGGCTTATGCCGCCGTCTTTTTGGGGAGAACTTCCTCTACATTTTGCTGCGACAATCTCTCTACAATGCCACTTCAAACTTTCCCAGACTTCACGTTCTTGAAACGGACCACCACCAATGCAGCTCTTCATCGTACGTCATGCCCCGGCCGAAGAACTTTCGGGTAGCGTACACTCGGATGTCGATCGCGAGTTGACCTCGAAGGGGCGGAAGCTGTTTCGTGAGTTTGCTCAGAAAATGATTAAGCCCGATCACGCTCCGCAGTTAATACTGTACAGCCCGCTGGTCCGTGCGGTACAGACGGCAGAAATCCTGCGTGAAGTCATTGGTCTCAATCGCGAGCAGATGCGTGTCGAATCGCGGATCAGTCCTGGGATGACTGCGACACAACTGGCCGGCGCCACACAGGGGGCGAACGTGGATCGGATTGCGGTCGTGGGCCACAATCCCGATGTCAGTCACTGCACATCACAGATGATCGGCGGCGGCTCGATCGAATTCAAGAAGGGGAGCATCGCCTGTATCGAGTTCTTCGATGAGGTCCTTCCCCAGCATGGACGACTACTATGGTATATGTCGCCCAAAGTACTCATTGACGATTGACCACCGCAGTTTGTTCATGTGTGATCAGTCGAATCCGTCAGCATTTGGGTTATTTCATCCGATAAATATCTTCAAATCGGTGGTAGATATTATCGACGAATGGGGAAGTCACACTTTGCGCCACCGTGCAATTCGCACCTCCAACCTAATGATATCCGCGCTAATCCGACCTCGCCGGTCAGCAATATGCCTCAGTCGCCCCGCACTAACTCATTCATAACAAATTCAGCAACAATGATTTACGTCAATCAAGAGAGTTTCCACGCAAATTCGCAGACTTGCAAACAGCCGAGTGTGTGGTAGCATGAAATTCGCGATTCTGTCTGCCATTCGAGTCCTTCCCGAGCCGACATTCTAGTGGACTTACCGCGCGATGGTCTCCGATGATCTCAGATCATCAAGGCAAAAGTTGGTATTGTCTTGGGGCATTTCGCAAATTGCGGGTGACTCCATAGTCAGCTTTTGACTATGCAGATTGATAGAATGAGGGTTAAGGTCCAGGAACAACTTTTCTCGCACGTGGTACCGTCTGCCACAAGTTCTGTGATTGGTTTTTAACGACGCTCGAAGCAGTCTCCTGATAAAGTCGTGTGAGGAAATAGACAGTCTTATGGCAAGCGCTGACGTCAACCAGATATGCCAGACCTTGCTGAAACTCAGGCTCGTCGATCAGCGCCAAATGGACGATTGCCTGGTGGGTCCAGCAGCCGGTTCCGTCGAGGTCTTCTTGCAATCCCTCGAACGCAAGGGACTGATCACTTCGTATCAGTCCTCGCAGTTGAAGAAGGGGGGGGAATCCTCCGGCCTGGTTCTGGGGCATTACGCCCTGCTCTATCACAATGCGTCGGGCAGCTTCGCGCGGGTGTTTCGGGCCAAAGATCTCAATACCGGCCAGATGCTCGGGTTGAAGGTTCTGCGCTCTCGCTACGCAAAAAATCCCAAGTCCATCGCCGAGTTCAAGCGTGAGGCAGAACTCGGTAAGACGCTGAAGCACGACAACATCGTCCCGATCTATGAAGTGGGGCAGGATCAGGGCGAGTATTACTTGTCGATGGAATTTGTCGAAGGGGGCAATCTCCGCGACTTCGTCAATATTCGCAAAAAGCTGTCGGTCGCCGAGGCCACCAAAGCCACCTTTGAAATGGCCAATGCGCTGCAGTACGCGCTTGAACGCGGGTTGACACATCGGGACTTGAAGCTGACCAACGTGCTGATGAGCACGCGCGGGGTGGCCAAGCTGGTCGACTTCGGTCTGGCTGGGCTGGACCCGGGTGCTCAAAACGATGCCAACGTCAGCGAGAGTGCTCAGCGGGCCATCGAGTACGCGACGCTCGAAAAAAATACGGGGGTCTCGCGCAACGATCCGCGGAGCGACCTCTATTTTCTCGGAGGCATCTTCTACGAACTGTTGACCGGTGTACCGCCCCTGCCCCGCACAAGAAGTGCCGAAGAGCGCGGTGAATTCCATCGCTATGCCAATGTCAAACCGGTCCGCGAGCATGATCCGTCACTGCCGCTTGGCGTCGCAGCGGTGATCGAAAAGCTGATGCACATCAATCCCAAAGTGCGCTATCAGTCTGCCGCAGAAGCGGTTTCTGATCTCCGCTACTTGATGGATGATTACGATACGATCCCACCGCTGGCGGCCAAGACTTCGACTGTAACGGCATCAACGACAGGTGGGGCATTGGAAGCGCTGGTCGCCGAAGCACCGGTGGCTCCGGTGAATAACGCTCCGATGGTGTTGTGCGTCGAAGTCCGCATGAAACATCAGGATGTCCTCCGCGCATACCTCACCAAACATGGCTATCGCGTATTGATGTTCAGCGATATGCAGCGAGCCGTCAGCCGAGTGCTCAACAGCAATCCCCCCGCGGCAATTGTCATCATGGGGGATGGAATCGGAGACGACGCTTTGCTAGGCTTTCAAACGCTCTGTAAGAAGGCCCCTCCTGATTCGGTCACCTGTCTGCTGATGGTCTCTGAGAAGCAAGCAGACGTGTACGACGCGGCATCCAAATGCACGACGAAAAGCTGTCGTGTGCTGCGACAACCGCTCACACTGCGCGACCTCCATCACGAAATCCGTGCGGGATTGATCCGCACCGGGCACTGGGAATCGACCGCAACTCAATCCGCCGAGGCGAGTGAGTAGCGTAGCTTTGTAGCCTGACTCGGGCTACGCCGAATTATAGCCGTTTGACTTTAGGTTTGCGTGTTACAAATCCCAGCGCGATGGGTAGCCCAGATTCAAGAATCTGGGCTTCTTTATCGGCATTTTCGCAAGGCTTTATTGCCACGGCAGTTACGGCCACAATCGCCTGTGGCGTAATTGGTTGCGATGTGTCATCTGTGATCATCTTTAGTCAGCAGTTATCAGGTCTAACGGGCTTTTTTGGCACACGTGCCAAACCATGCCCTGCGGCGGGACCTCCCCTTTATTGTGGGAGAGACTCCTGTGAATCGAAAGTCAGATAAGGTCAAACGTCCGAAGGACGGCAAGATTACTCGTGTGCTGATTGTCGCTCGGATCAGTACGGACAAACAAGATCCACGCAGCTTGGAAGACCAAGAAGCCTATTGTCGAAAGGAAGTGAAGGACCAATATGAAGGTCAGATAAGCTTTGAAGTTATTCAAAGTGTAGGCAGCGGCGAGCATCTGGATCGCAAAGAACTAGATGAGCTGAAAGATGCGATTGAAAGTGGCAAGATAGATGTCGTCATTACCGAAGATCTTGGGCGGATCTGCCGTCGCAACCGCGCCCTCGATTTTTGTGAACTCTGTGAAGATGAAGGCACGCGCCTGATCGCGATCAACGACCGAGTCGACACCAACGAGGCGGCTTGGCGGGACGCTGCCATGATGGCAACATGGCATCATGAACGGTCTAACCGGGATACATCCGAGAGAATCAAGCGATCGCTCTCCAATCGCTTCGATCTGGGGCAACTGATGGAATCCATGATCTTCGGATACGTGGTTCCCGATGGCGCGACGAACGATTCACAAGTTTACAAAGACTCAACAGCTGAGCCGATTATTATCGAGTTGTTTCGGCGACTCGAAGAGGGGGCCAACTATTCCGAAATCGCGGATTGGTTGAATCAGCACAATGTTCCACTGGGCCCCTATTGTAAGGCCAAAAGATGGAGCTGCGGAATCGTCTCTCGATTCGTGCATAATCGCCTCTTGAAGGGCGAACGCGTCAGAAACCGGCTCTACGCGAAACGTCATAATAAATCGGGTCGTCATCGTGCGGTCAAGGCACCGGCGGAAATGTTACGAATTCGCAAATGCACGCATTTGGCATATTTTGAGCCCGCATATTACGACCACGTGATTGCGATGTTGGACGCGCGGAATGCGAAGTACAGACGAGAAAAGCCCGGAAAACCCGATGAACGTACCGGCGTCGCCCGGTCGCGGACCGCTTGGCCCGGTCAGCATATTCGTTGCGGAGTTTGCGGCCGACAAATGTATTGGACAAAGTGCGGCGACCGGAAGGCCATGATCTGTTCCGGCGCCCAGAATTATCAGTGTTGGAACTCGCTAATCTTGGCGGCGCAAGTCTGTATTGCCAAAGTCAACGAGTGCGTGCTCCGCGAGCTGCGTTTGATTCCAGATTTTGACAGACTCCTGACGGATGCCGTCGCTCAGATCCTAAAAACAGCGCCCGAAGACCGGCTACTGCGACGGAAGGAACTGGAACGGCAGCTCAAGGCTGCACAGGGTGAATTGGACAACATCGTGGAAGCCGTTGCCAAGGGTTTTACAGGCCCCACATTCCTGGAGCGCGCCCAGTCCCTACAAACGCAGATCGATGAGCTCAACTACCAGATTGGCCTCACTGAAAAGGCCCCGAATGAAAATCTCGCAGTTCCTACTCAGGACGAAGTCGTGGCACTGTTAGAAGAGATTTTCTCGCAGACCTTAGCCGATGATCAGGACGCCATCCGATTACTGCGTAGACTGATCCCAAGAATGTATCTCTTACCCTATCGTTGCTGTGACGATAAGGGAGTGGAATGCCGGGTTCACCTCACGATCAACTTGTCGCCGTTGCTGGGAGTTGCCGACGGATTACCTGGGGTCGACCAGATCGTCACCAGAGAATTGATCGTGGATGCATTTGATCCGCCTCAGAAAGTGAAATACCTCGAAGCGGTGATCACCCAGCGCAGCTTAGGACTGACCGAACGTCAAATTGCCGCGGCCATAGGAATTACTCAGCCCGCAGTTCAGCACACACTCAAACTTGCCCGACGGATGCGTGAGCTCGGAACCTCGGAACCTTATTTTCCGCTGCTGGAAGTTCCCACCGTAGGCAAATCCAAGTTTCGAAGGCATTTGCATGTCCGTTTTAAGTTTGAGCCATTAGATGGATTTCCCATGATCTAGTGCATCTCGGTTGCAATCCTCTTGTCTTCAATTTTGCGAGCCTTGTTCGGTCCTGCCGAACAAGGCTCTTTCCATGCGCCTCTCACTTCCTTCTAGGAGCCAAACGTGAGCCTTCCACCCCCGCCACCTGATTGCAACGTGGATCGACCAACACAGGTTCGAGCCGATCTGCTGCGATTGATTCAGTTGTTAGCATTGCGAATCGCCGTGCAGTGGCGACAGCCGTCGGCGAAATCCAGCAGCCATCTGCCTCGCCAAAGCCAAAGCAAAGACGGCAATCTGGCCGTCAATTGAAGTGCAATCCTGTTTCCCAAGGAGAATTCCCATGTCACACATCGTCACGATCCAAACCCAAGTTCGAGACCCAGCCGCGATCGCATTAGCGTGTGGACGACTGCAGTTGCCGCCAGCCGTGTTCGGCTCCGTAATGCTGTTTTCCGAGACGGCCACTGGCTGGCAGGTCCAGCTTCCCGAGTGGCATTACCCCGTCGTCTGTGACGTCGAACAGTCCCGGCTGCACTTTGACAACTTTGGCGGTCGTTGGGGCGATCAGTCGCACTTGGATCGGTTCCTGCAAGCCTATGCCGTCGAGAGGGCCAAGTTGGAAGCCCGCAAGCAGGGCTTTTCGGCCATCGAGCAACCGCTTTCCGATGGATCAATCAAAGTCACCGTCCACACTGGAGCCTAACTATGTCCTGCATCGAAATTGTCGTTGGTCCCGCGGGTCAATCTCGCGTGCAAACCACCGGATACACGGGCGAAAGTTGTCGCGCAGCGAGTCGCTTCCTGGAACAAGCCTTGGGATCGGTCTCACACGAGCAACTGACGCCCGAATTCCATCAGATCGAGACCAACCAACACGCATCACAGACTGAGCCCACCTGACCCTGACAGAGGAGACCTTCATTTATGGTTCTTACCGAGTGCAATTCCCGCA
>JAQGHS010000333.1 GCA_028291605.1 Planctomycetaceae bacterium
GCATCCGTATACAAAAAATCGCTCACGGCGTAGCCCATAAGTGTTGCGCCTCGCCACGCAAAATGTGCAGACCAGTCGTCAATCCGGGGATGAAATAACCGGGTAACTTGCCCGGTTTTCGGATCAATCCCAGCGATGTTTGGCCCCTTGTGGTTGTTACATGGGAAACACGCCAGGCCGAGATTTTCAAGAGTTGTCAGGCCATGATGCTTTTCGGCGATAATATGGTCAACTTCGTGGCCGGCTTCTGTAAACTCTTGCGACATTTGGCAATATTCGCACTGTGAATCAGCGCGCTGCCAGATCTGACTACGAAGCAGGCGGTCCATCGACTATTGATCCGAACTGGCTTGCAGAGAGCGCCGCGCCTTGGATTTTACAAGGCCCAGAAAACTGCTGACTCGTTCGAAGCTGTCAGCTTCAGCTTGCTCTTCAGCGGTCAACGAGCCTTGACGCGCCTTGGCCGCGAGATCATTCATTCGCAGTTTGTCAGTTTCATCAAAGCCCCACTTGAGAAGCTCCCTGGCAACGCTGGGAGGAAGAGTGGGCTCATTGGCCGCGATGACGCGGGCCAGAATCGCAGATTCGTCAATAATTGAAGAGCTCATGATGAGTATTGTATCACGAATCGATGTGCTGCGTTGTTAGTTCCCCTACGTCCAAACATAGGTTGGGTTCGTTGGGTTCAACTACTACGATTCTAGACAAAGCCCCATCGGCAAGCGAGGAAAATTCAGTTTAGATCGGGGCCAGCGTCAAATTGCCCTCTCGTCGTTAGATGTTCCGCATGCGTGCGACCCGGGCTAAGGCCATGAGCGGGAAATACGTGCGGTACAAGTGGTAGCGCAGATAGAAGACGCGCGGGAAACCGGTGCCGGTGTATTCGGGTTCGTCCCAAGTGCCGTCTGAGCGTTGTGTATCCAGCAGATACTGAACTCCGTGATCCACGGCGTCCGAGTTCACTTCGCCTGACGCACACAGGCCCATCAAGGCCCAGGCGGTCTGCGATGCGGTGGGAGTCCCCTGCCCTCGCAAAGTTGGGTCTTCATAGCTGCGGGGAGTCTCACCCCAGCCGCCGCAGGCTTGTTGGACGCTCTTCAACCAACCGGCGCCGGACTGCATGCGATTGTCTGTCGCCGGAATGCCTACGGCTGCCAGGCCCACCAGGCATTGCCACGTCCCGTAGAGATAGTTGATGCCCCAGCGGCCGATCCAGCAGTGATCGGGTTCCTGATGTTGCCAGACAAAGTTGAGGGCTTTTTCGAGGGCCGGATGCTTGGTCCACAAACCCAGTTTGCCGATCATCTCCATGACGCGGGCCGTGATATCGGCCGTGCTGGGATCGATCATGGCGTTGTGGTCGGCGAAAGGGACGCGGGTCAGAACTTCGCGGTTATTGTCGCGATCAAACGCGGCCCAGCCGCCATCCTTGTTCTGCATCGCCAGCATCCAACGCACGCCACGCTGCATGGCGTTGAGCATCGGCCGGGCTGCTTCTAACTCGGCGAGGACCGTCGGGGCCGACAGCACATTGCGCTGGGCGAGAATGGTTTGCATGGCGGGAGCAGATTGCTCGACCCAGTTCATTTCGACCTGCCAGGTCTGGCTGACACCGTCAGGCAGACATTGCTGTAAGGCCATCAGCACCATGATCGTATCGTCGATGTCGGGATAGAATTCATTGTTGAATTCGAAGTACCAGCCGGCTGGTTCGACTTGTGAGTTACGGACCGACCAGTCTCCCTTGTCGCGGACTTCTTTCGACAACAACCACTTGACCGCTGAGCGGATTGCCGGATGGTGGGCGGGGACGCCCGCTTCGCGCAGGGCAATCGTCGAAATCGCGGTATCCCAAACGGGAGATTTGCAGGGTTGCAGGTGGATGGAACGCTGATCGTCGGATTCGATCACCAGCGACTCGAGTTCGTTGAGCGCCCGTTGCACGTCCGGCGAATCGTCCGTATGTCCCAGACATTTCAGGCCGATGACGCTCCAGATAATGGGCGGGAAAATGGCTCCCAGACCGTCACTCTTGGCGAACCGCGCCTGGATCCATTCCGCACACAAGCGAATGGCACGTTTGCGGAGCGGCTTAATTCCGTTCCATTCGCAGAACTTGATGGCCAGATCGGCCCGTTTGAAGAACAGATGCCAGTCGATCCACGTCTTTTTCTGCAGTTGATCGACGTTCTCCGACGGCGGCATGGTCACCGGCAGTTCACGCGACGGCTTCAGGAACAGCTCTTCGATGCTCCATTCCGAGGGCAAGACGCGTACGGGACGGAAGGCCCACAGCAGGCTCAGCGGGATGACGATGGTGCGCGACCAGGCGGACAGTTCATAGATATTGAAGGGCGCCCATTTGGGAAGGAGGATCAACTCGGGTGGCACCGCTGGGCATTGGTCGTACGAAATGGCTCCCAGGAGTGCCATGTAGTAGCGCGTGAAGCTGTTGACCTTTTCGGCCCCGCCGGCGTCCCGAATGGCTCGACGAGCCCGCTGCATGTACTCGGATTGGGGATCGTGGCCGGTGATCTTCAGGACCCAGTAGGCTTTGACGGAGGCACTGACTTCAACGGGACCGTCGGGATAAATCGCCCAGCCGCCGGTGGGGAGTTGCTGATCGACGATGTATTGGGCGGCCTGCCTGGCCCGCTGACTCTGGTCGCGGCCGAGAAAGGCCAGTAACAGGATATATTCGGACTCAAGGATCGTGTCCCCTTCGAGTTCCGCGCACCAGAAGCCCTCGGGAGTCTGCTGTGCCAACAGATAATCTCGCGTTTTGGCGATGGCCGCGGTGAGAGAAGGCGACAACCCGGCACCAGACAGAGGGGCCTCATCGTCCCAGAACAAGCGGTTGCTGTTGGGAACGGGATGCTCGTGGTCGATGCGAATACGATTGGGGGCAGTCCAGTCGGAATCCATTCCAAACTCTCTTCAAGTGGAAGCCATGGTCGCAGCTTGCGAACCAGATTCAATCAGCATTGCCGGACTATACGCATCACCTGCCGGCGCTGCAACACTGAGTTACGATCGTCCGTTGTCCTTTGTCCTTGGTAAGTTGTCCTTTGGAGGGCAGAAGGGATCAAAGGCTGCTTCCGGGTGATTCACGACAGTCCAAATTGCTCTCGCAGAGAATAGGGAATCACGCTAATCTCCCGCCCGTGCCGAAGGTGTGCCCAGGATGGGCAACGAGAAAAAATTCTCACCAGGATGCGTGACTTCATGGCCGCGACTGCCATTACGAATTTCTCGACCGGTCTGGTCCGTGGTCTGGGCCAGCGTACGGTTGAGAGCGTGCAGTTTGCAGGCGATTTGACGCTGTTTTCCCTGGATTTGCTGGGCTGGCTGTGCGGTCGTCTGCCGCGTGGCCGGGTTGTCCTCCCAAACCTTTACACCATTGGCGTGCAAAGCGTGCCCGTCGTCCTGATCACCGGCTGTTTCATCGGCATGGTGCTGGCCGTTCAGAGTTACGATCAGCTCCGTTCCGTGCGGATGGAAGCGACTCTGGGTACGGTGATTAACCTCACTCTGGTCAAAGAGTTGGGCCCGGTCCTGGCGGCCGTAATGCTGGCCGGCCGCGTTGGCAGTTCGATCGCTGCCGAGATCGGCACGATGAAAATCACCGAACAAATCGATGCCCTGCGGATGCTGGGCGCCAATCCGATTCAATACCTCGTCGTGCCTCGTTTTCTGGGCTGCTTCCTACTGATCCCGCTGCTGACGGTGTTTGCGGATGCGGCTGGACTGGTCGGGGGGTGGCTCTTCAGCACGCAACTGCTGGGTGTCGATAGTTCGCACTATTGGCTGCATTCCGAAGAGATGATCAGCGGCTTCGACTTCGGCGGCGGCATTTTCAAGAGCTTTTTCTTCGGAGCCGCGATTGCCATTATCGCCTGCCATCGCGGATTTCATTGTTCCGCTGGTGCTGAAGGTGTGGGCAAGGCCGCAACTGAATCGTTCGTGTTTTCGTTCGTCGCGATTATGGGACTCGACTTTTTGCTGAGTATTCTGGTGACTGTCATGCAGTCGCTGTGGTTTGCCTACTGGTATCGCCCCACGATGGGGCCGCTTTAGCCGTGGCCGACGCTGCTAGTTCGGTTTTACAAGGTGTTTACCAAATAGAAATGGTGTGAGAGTACGAGCGTAAAAGTGCAGTCGGAATCCGATGGGGTGGTCTTCACCCTCATACCCTCACACTCTGGTACTCTCATACTCTTCGTCAGCGGGGACGAAATCGACTTCAATATGCCTGCAACTTCATCACATGGTGGCCCTTTGCTCGAACTGAATGGCGTCAGTCGCCAGTTTGGTTCGCAGGTGGTGCTGCGCGATGTGTTTTTTCGCGTCAATCATGGTGAAACCCTCGTCATCATTGGAGAAAGCGGTTGCGGCAAGAGTGTTACGTTGCGGTTGTTGTGTGGCCTGCTTGATCCGACACTCGGCTCGGTCGACTTCGAAGGGCGCGGTTGGCGAGCACGAAATGATCGCGAACAACGCCGCGAACAACTCCGATTTGGCTTCCTGTTTCAGGGTTCAGCCCTGTTTGACAGCATGAGTGTTTTCGAAAACGTGGCGTTTGGTTTGCGTCAGAATACTCAGATGAAGATGTCGCAAATTGAACGAATTGTGCGGGAACGGCTGAATGAAGTCGGCCTCCCCTATTCGATCTGTGAAAAGAAGCCAGCTCAGTTATCCGGTGGCATGAAGAAGCGCGTCGCGCTAGCCCGCGTGCTGGCTCTGACTCCGGAAATCATGTTGTATGACGAACCGACGACGGGGCTTGATCCGGTCATGACCGACGTCATCAACGAACTGATCCTGCAGACCCGCAGGCAACGTCCGATTACCAGCATCGTCGTGACCCACGACATGTCCACAGTGAAGAAAGTTGCGGATCGAGTGGTCATGCTCCATCCGGCACCGCGGCTGCTCCCTGGGGAGCCACAAGTCATTTTCGAAGGAACAGCTAAAGAAGCGTTTGAATCGGCAGACAAAAGGGTTTCGCAGTTTGTCCGGGGCGAGGCTGGCGAACGATTAAGAGAATTGGCGTTAGCGGGATAGTGTCGTTGATCGCTCCGCGATCATACGTCTTCTTGTCCCTGGTAATGCATACGAACGAGGTTCGAAGTTTATTGAGAGTCGCAATTACGAAGACGTTTGATCGCGGAGCGATCAACGACATTAACCCCACGCATTCCAACCTAGTCAAAGTCCATGTCCGATAACCAGCTTCAATTTCGCGTCGGCATCTTCGTCATCGCGGCAGCATTGACTGCGGCGGGGCTGGTGATGCGCTTTGGCGAAATGCGCTGGATGTGGGAAGAGTACTACACCATCGCCGTCCATTTCGAAGAAGCCGCCGGCGTGCATCCGCAGACGGGGGTCCGCAAGAATGGCGTGCCGATCGGCCATGTCCGCGAGCTGTTCTTCGATGACAAACAGGGTGGCGTGACGGTGTTGTTGAACATTCAAAAGCGACACACGATCCGCAAGGACTCACGGGCGCGCTTGAGTGTCTCCATCCTGGGAGATGCGACGGTCGAATTCACGCCCGGGGTCGCCAAAGACTTGCTGCGTCCGGGAAGTAAGATCGAAGGCATTCCGTCTGCCAATCCGCTCGAAATGATCGCCCAGATGCAATCGCGAGTCGACCAGACATTGGCCAGTTTTACCAGCACCAGTCGCGAGTGGCAGAAGGTTGCCAAGAACGTGAATATGGTGATGGACACACATCGCGGCCACATTGGCGAGGTGGTCGAAGAAGCGGCCGAATCGATGCATCAACTGACGCTGACCTTAAAGGCGGCGAATAACATTGTGGGTGATCCGGCGACTCAAGCCGGCCTGCGTGACACGATGGCTGCACTCCCCGCCATGGTTCAGGAAACACAGGGTGCGATCAAGGCAATCCGCGGGGCGATTGGCAAAGCCGATCTGGCCCTGGGGAACATCGCCAAGGTGACCGCACCCCTTGCCGAACGCAGCGAGTCGATCTCGTTAAGCCTCGATAAGAGCCTGGGAAGTCTGGAGATGCTGCTGGCCGAGTTGAGCAAGTTTTCGCGGTTGCTGAATGACGAAGACGGCTCATTGCGATTGATGGCGACCGACCCCGAGTTGTATCGCAACATGAATCGTTCGGCGGGGTCGCTGAGTACGTTGCTCAATAACGTGCAGCCGGTGATCACCGATATGCGCATCCTGGCCGACAAGCTGGCCCGTCATCCCGAATTGCTGGGTGTGCGCGGTGCGTTCCAAGGCAGCTCGGGCCTGAAGAATCCGGATGAGAAGCTGGGTACTCCCCCGCCACGGATGGCCATT
>JAQGHS010000358.1 GCA_028291605.1 Planctomycetaceae bacterium
CAGACAGTTGCAGGTGTTTGAGGATTAGCCCTTCGACCATCTGTCGCGCGGTGTCCGATGTGATCACATTCGGCGCCGTGTGTTGCACAAACAGCACGGACTCCCCCAGGACGACAACGTAGCCGTGCGCCATGATCATTGGTCCGCCAGCGATGCCTTCATACAGGTATGTGAACTCAATCGTCTCAACTGAGTGCTTGACCTCGGCCGTTCCGAATTCAAATAATCGGATGCGATGCCGGAGTGTCTCCTCAATTACAGAATCGGGGCGACCTCCCTTCATGGGGGTCTGGCGTGCTAACCCGTTTTTCTCAAACATTTCTATGGAAGCTTGATTTACCCAGGAATCGGTCACCTTCGTGTTCAGCGCAGAAAACTTTTGAGCCACAAACGACAGCACTTCGCCAGCAGATTTCTTATGGTCGAAATTGACCCAGGAATCAGTCTCCCTGATACCAGCGTCATTTCTTCTGGACCAATCGTCACTCCAGAGTTTCGGTAAGAAATCGTCGATGGGTAGATTGGGCTCGGCGCCCAAGGCTGAGGTTCCAATGAGGATCATCAATGCGAATAGCGTTTTCAGCATTTCAATTCCTTTGGGCAGACGAGTTGCAATACTGGGTTCCAGAGCGACCAGCTTACGATCGCTCACAAAACATGCGCAAATCAATCTTGTATTAAATCACAGGTTGGCTCTCGCCAGGATCTATTCGTGTCATTTGTGTGATTCGTGGTACTTCTGCTGAGAAAGTTTTCAACCACGAATCACACAAATGACACCAATAAGAACGGCAAAATCGTGCGCCAAGAGGTTTTGTTAGGGACTCCAGGATTGATGTGCTTAGACCCGGGTGGATAGCCCGGAAATCAATGGAAATTCGCTGCAGAATCCCGGGGCTTACGCCGCCGGGCTCGCCTGGATCATAACGATAGGCCGCGTGATAAGTCGCTTACCCCGCACTCGCGGGTGTCTCGAACATCTCCGCGATTACTTCTTCGAGCGGACGGTCGTGGACGCCGATGTCTTCGATGGCATAGGCTGACAGAATGGCGCCCAGCGTCTCGGGGACTTTTTGGCGCGGGATCCGGACCTTAGCACGGGGCGGCTGCACGTCGAAGACTTCGCCGAAGCGTGACAGGTCGGCTGGGACTTCATGTGCGAATTGCAGTTCCAGAATCTTGTGCGTGCTGAAGCGGTCGACGATCTCGGCCAACGGACCGTTGTGCTGGATCTTGCCGTGGTTGATGATGATCGCCCGCTGACAGAGCGCTTCCACATCCTTCATATAATGGCTGGTCAGGACCACGGTGACTTGTTGTTCCTGCTGATAGAACTTCAGAAACTCCTGGACTCGTCGCTGCGACACGACGTCGATGCCGATCGTGGGCTCATCCAGCAGCAGCACTTCCGGGCTGTGCAGCAGTGCGGCGATCAACTCCATCCGCATGCGTTCGCCCAGGGAGAGTTCCCGAACTGGCTGCGAGACCAGGCGTTTGACTTCGAGCAGTTCGGTCAATTCATCGAGGCGGCGGCGGAAGGTGGCGTCGTCAATGCGATAGATTTCCTGGTGCAGGCGGAAGGATTCTTGCGCGGGCAGATCCCACCAGAGCTGGTTCTTCTGTCCCATGACCAGCGCAAACCGTCGCCGATAGGTGTTTTCACGCTTCCACGGGACGTGACCCAGGACGGTCGCCGTGCCAGATGAGGGATAAATCAGGCCGGACAACAGCTTCAGAGTCGTCGTCTTACCGGCGCCATTGGGGCCCAGGAACGCGACCATCTCACCTTTTTCGATGTCGAAGCTGATGTCATCGACAGCCCGCACATCGGTGTATTCGCGGCGAAAGAGCCCAGTGAAGGCCGCACGTAAGCCCTCGCGCTTGCGGTAGATGCGGTAGACCTTCGTCAGATTCTTCAGTTGGATGGCCGGCATGGGTGGATTTTAGACTGACTGGGTGCAAGGGTCGAGTCTTCGTCGTGGGATAGGCATCCTGCCTGTCATTTGTCACCTAAATGACAAACCCGAAGTCCATTCAGCCTGCTATTGCCGAATTGATATTCGCACGCCCCTTGGTTCCTGCTTGCGGGGGTCTTGAATTTATCGGAACCGCGAATTCAAGCGCGTTTGGAATCTGTGCGGAGACTGATGGTTTGGCACTCAGGCTTGTGTGTGATTGACGGTCGATCGCAGACAGGCAGGATGCCTATCCTACGAGGACTTTTTCAAAATCCAAATGTCCGTAACCCCATCGGGGCGAGTTACATACGGCTGGCGAGGGACTTGGCGACGGGTCACCTCAAAGTTTCGAGATTTCGCCAGGTCCACGAATTCGTCCGCCTGATGCCGACCAGGGTCGGCGAACCAGCCTTCTCCGTCGGGCGCCAGCATCACATCCAATAATCCTAGGATCGGCGAGTGATTCGCTCGTTCGTAAATGATGTCACAGCCGAGAATTAGGGGAAACTGGGTAGCCGGCGGGTGTCGCCAGTCGAGAAAAACTCCCTGGGCGTCTGGGAATCCGTTTAACACGGCATTGGTCAGTGCCAGTCGTACCGACGTCCGGTCGTAATCACTGAAGACGACGTCCAATCCCTGGGACAGTCCGGCCAGTCCGGCGAAACCGATTCCTGCACCAATCTCCAGTGTGGGTAATCCTTTAGGAAGACTGGAATTGAGGACTTCCAGCCCCATATCGAAGGCTGTCGGCCAGAGGTAACCCCAGTACGGCATGTAGCCGTCCGCATCATGGGCCGCCAGAGTTTCCGGTGTTTCGAGCAGCGCATCCGGGTTTGCGGGACGAATCACGCGAAACTTGTGATCTTCAATCGACAATTCTCTTTGTTCCCAATCACCGGCGAGTTCCGGTAATTCGTCGGGGGGAAACGGTTGGAGATATTCAAGTTCCGGACGTAACTGCATAATAATAAGGTCTCAACGGCAAGTTCTCAGTACTTCAAACCGCTCAGGATAATAGAGTTTGGCTGGCGTGAGAATGAAGCAGACCTGAGAATCGAAGGTAAGTGCGACACGGTGAGCGAGAGAGAGTGCACGAGGTCAGGTCGAACGCTCCATGACCAGACTGACTGCAATGACACAGGCTGACCGCAACAACGGGTGTTGCGGCGTTCTCGATAATGAGGTGATGTTCGAAATGCAGCATTCTGAATCGATGTTCGTTCCGGCGGTGTCCTGCCATCCCGCCGCCACAAAACCGGTAAATCGTCTGCGTAAGATGTGTGGCCTGCTGGCCGCCTGGAGTTGCGTCGGCTGGCTGTTGCTGAGCGGCACAGCTATGGCAGCCCCGCTCGATCAACTGCCTATCGACCGCTGGGCCAAGTTACGCGAAGCGGAACGATATCAGTTGCAGGTCGCCGAAAAGTACTACCGCGAGCAAAACTGGAAGATCGCGCTCGCCGAGTACGAAAAATTCCTGTCACTGCACGAAAAGAGCGAGGGTGCCCCTTACGCTCAAATGAAATGGAGTCAGTGCCAGGTCCAGTTGCGCAAGCTGAATACCGCAATCAAGGACGGCTTCCAATCGGTCGTCGACTATTGGCCCGATTCGCCCGAAGCGATTGCCTGTTCGTATTTCATCGCTCGCACCTACAAAGATATGGGCGAGGCCAAGAAGGCCAAGGCGGCTTATCTGCAAGTAGTCGCCAAGAATAAGAGTCACCTGGCAGCCGTTTATGCCCGCACGGATCTGCTGGATATCGCCCGCTTGGAAGCGGATCTCCCGCGACGCATGGTCCTCTGGCGCGAGCTGACGTACGACGTCAAGCGGGACGCCGATACCAACGCGGTGTGTGCTGATGCCTCACGCCAATTGGCCGTGCATCATTTCTACAATGGTTCGTTTGACGAAGGCCAAAAGGCCCTGGCCACGACCTACACTCCCGCCCAGATGCCGTATCACGCGATGTTTTATGCTCGCGGCCCGATTGCGGAACTCGTTGCCAAACCCGAAACCAAACCGATCGGCGACAAGCTGGCTGATGCCGGCGAGGCTTGGCTGAGGTCGCAGGTTCCCGCGGACATCACGGCTCCCGCGGATAAAGCCAAAGCTCGCGAATGCTGGTTCTACGTGGCCGATTTCGAAGCGGCGGCCGCGCGACCGGAAAAGGTGCCGGCTGTTTATGAGCAGATCATCAAGACGTTTGGTGTCGACGATGAAATCCTGGGTCGCCTGGCCGCATTCTATAAGACGATTGGCAAACGTGAAGAAGCTCGTAAAGCTTACGGCCAGTACAAGGATCCGATCGACGGCCAGTCGCAGATTGCCTACAGCTACCGTGAAGAGCAGAAATGGGACCCGGCGATCGTGATCTACCGGAACCTGAACAATCAGGATCAGAAGCTGCCGCATCGCTGGAAAGCCGAGATGGCAATGACCTATCGTCACGCTTCGAAGTGTGATGAAGCCGTCGCTGCCTACCGTGAACTGATGACGGAAAA
>JAQGHS010000369.1 GCA_028291605.1 Planctomycetaceae bacterium
GTGATGAGACATTAGACGCTTCAGAACAGGCCGCACTGACCGCCGTCTGTCTGGGGATTTTGAATTTTGACGAAGCATTGACGAGAGAGTGAAGACACGGCAAGGCGAGCGTCCGGCGTAAGCCGGATGGTTGTTAGCGAGTCTCTGAAAACATTCCGGTGCATTCAAATCTTTAGCGATTTGTGTGCCACTGGCTCAGCCACTGCCTTGCGAATTGAACGCCGCATTAGCGCTGGTGTAACAAGTAACTCCGCCCATAAAGTTTGAATCTACCTGATTCTTGATGAAGGTCGCTAACAACCATCCGGCTTACGCCGGACGCTCGCCTGGGCGAAGACTTTACGAATCCGAAAAAGATACGCACCCATGAACGATCTCCATCAAGAAAACATCGCCCGCGTCACCCGTCGCCAACTGTTTGGGTCGGCGGCGGGCGGCATCGGACTGGCCGCGTTGGCCTCCTTGACTGGCGCCGGATCTGCGCGCGGTGCCGATGGAAATGCGGCCGGGCCGAAGGGTGCGATCGGCCTGCCGGGGTTGCCACACTTTGCGCCGAAGGCCAAACGGGTCGTCGTGCTGTGGCAAGGGGGCGGGCCCTCGCACGTCGATTTGTTCGATGATAAGCCCGTCATGCGCGAGATGGCAGGAAAGGATATCCCCAACACGGTTCGCGGAACGACTCGGCTGTCGACCATGTCTGCCGGTTACGGGAAGTGGCCTTGCCTGCCGGCTATCAAGCCGCACAAGAAATACGGTCAGTCGGGGATTACTCTCAGCGAGATGCTACCGAATGTTGGGGCCATGGCGGACGACATCTGCCTGGTCCGCAGCATGCATACTGAGGCCGTCAACCACGCGCCGGGCGTGACCTTTTTCATGACCGGAGCCCAGACGCCGGGACGCCCCAGCATGGGGGCCTGGTTGTCATACGGTCTCGGTAGTGAGACCGATAATCTGCCGACGTTTGTGGTGATGACGTCCAGCGACAAGGGCAAAACCTGCGGCCAGTTGTTCTTCGATTACTACTGGGGCAGCGGCTTTTTGCCGAGCCGTTTTCAAGGCGTCCGCTTCCGCAATACTGGCGACCTGGTGCCGTATCTGGCCAATCCGCCCGGTGTCAGTGCGGAAGCTCGCCGGGCGCTGCTGGACGACATCTCCGCGATGAATGCCGCTCATCTGGCTGACTATGGAGACCCGGAAATCGATACCCGGATCGCTCAGTATGAGATGGCCTTCCGCATGCAGACCAGTGTTCCCGATCTCGTCGATTTTTCGGGCGAGACCAAGCCGACGATTGATCGCTACGGTCCTGACGCTCTCGTGAAGGGGACGTTTGCCAACAACTGTTTGATCGCCAGACGACTGCTGGAACGCGGCGTCCGTTTTGTGCAGTTGATGCATTCCGGTTGGGATCAGCACGGCAATCTTCATACGCAGTTGGAGATGCAATGTCGCGATACGGAAGGCCCCTCGGCGGCGCTCGTCCAGGACTTGAAGGAACGGGGCATGCTGGATGATACGCTGGTCGTCTGGGGAGGCGAGTTTGGACGGACTCCGTTCGGGCAGGGAGATCCCGCCAATCCCAAGGGACGCGACCATTTCGGCCGAGCCTACAGTTGGTGGTTGGCCGGTGGTGGTGTGAAGAAGGGGACCGTTTACGGGTCGACTGATGACTTCGGCTGGAACGTGGCGACCGACCCGGTCCACGTCCACGACATGCAGGCGACCATACTTCAATTGTGCGGCATCGACCACACGCGGCTGACGTTCCGGTACCAGGGGCGGCAATATCGACTGACCGACGTCCATGGGAATGTGGTCAAGGGAATTCTGGCGTAGCGGAATCGTCTACCCGTCAAATCGGCTGGTGAGCGGAATGGCGCTAGCCACCGGTTCTGCAGTATGACGTTGAACACACCAGCACCGGCGGCTAGCGCCGTACCGCTCACGAACTGACCCGGGTATCGGCGGCGAGTTTAACGCCCGCGAAAACTGGAACGATTGGACGAAGTATTACGTCCCGATTCCGTAGCGGCTGCACCTCGGATTTCTCACCGTGTTCGGAACAAACTGTCTTTACCAGGTCATCGTTGAATCCGAATCGCGCCTGATCCGATGATGACGACGTTCGCCAGAACATCGCAAACGGCCGGCAAAGATATTGAACCACAGCCATGGCATGGTACTATTATAACTGCAGACTGCGGCACGAGCAAGCCTGAAACGCCCGTCAGTTTGAAGACTTCGCGGAAGGCCCCGGGTTCAGTGCCCCATCCCGTGCTCATCCGGCGAACCTCAACCTGCCCGCAGGCGTTCCAGTGTGTACACAAGAACAAAGAATGCAAAGGCGCACGACAATTCGCCAGGGTGCCTTGGTCTGTAGGATGGGCACTCCTGCCCGTCTGTATTATTTGTTGGTGATCATCCGAGCCGGACCGGCGAGCCCCCACTTACGACCAGGTGATTGATTCGCCTTCCCGTCTCAGGACCACTGCAGTGAACGAACGAACAAAGAATGCACCAAAGTTGCAATCGTGAAATGAAATACAGACGATTTTCAGCGTGCGAGATAACTTACTACCAGAAATAGACATCGGACATGGCAAACCGAACGAACTAATGTACGCAAGATCAAAGAATTCAAAGAGTGCGCGCAAATTCGCGTGTGCAATTAGTAGGCTGCCCCACTAGGGAGACAAGTTACTTTTTCATATCCTGACATCCAAATGCACCAGACTTGGCCACAGTGACTGGACATACTGGGCGGGCTGCTCTGTACCTCTCATCCTGAAAGGATGACGGCCGGGGCGGCCATCCTACGAGAGAAGGGTCAGACTGGCGCAGCACTGCACGCGTGAACAAAGAATTCAGTAAAATTGCGCGGGCGTGACGGAATGGTTCAGATTTCGAATGGTGAGACCTAACTCATTGACGGATCAGGATATTGAGTGGGGCAGACGAGACGAGTTCAGTGAACACGAGAACAAAGAAGTCGAAGGGATCGAAGGGATCGAAGGGATCGAAGGGATCGAAGGGATCGAAGGGATCGAAGGGATCGAAGGGATCACAGAAGTCAATGGGAGCAAAGAAGTCGAAGAGAGCAAAGTGCAATCACTCAGGCATTTATCCCGGAGGGATTAAAGAGAGTAGCCGGTGGTTGAGCGCAGCGACACCACCGGATGAGTGGTTCGTTATCCGTATTCGACCCTGAGGGGGTCGCAGATCAACGTTTCTGCGACCCCTTCAGGGTCGAGATTCTGAGGAAACGCTTTCCGGTGGTGTCGCTGCGCTCAACCACCGGCTACTCTCTGTGACCCCTCCGGGGTCGAGGAATTGCATGATCGACCGCCAAGGACGGTACGCATTTGTCCAAAGAAGTCGAAGAGGTCAAAGAAGTCGAAGGGACCGAAGAGAACAACTGGAGAAATCGAGTGTGGCACACCGCGAGCTGGCAGTCTGGCCCGGCGCGCCTCTTTTTCACCTCCTGATGTCGAATCAATCCAGACTTGGCCACCGCGGGTTGTCACAATAGGTTGACTGCCAGGAATCTCCGCCGCGAAAAACTGGCGGCCGAGGCGGCCATCCTACGACGCAAGTATCACAAGGGATCCATCTTGAGTAACTCTTGGTTCACACGTTGGAATCCCCTGGCGACGGCCATTCACAAGGGAACTCAAAAGCGACGGAAATCCCTACCATCCGTGAGCAGCCTGGAGCTACTGGAGGAGCGTGTCGTTCCTGCGGTGTATCTCATCACGGGCACTGCGGATGGGACTGGGACGGTGACTCCATCCAGTACGCCGGGAATCGACTTCAATGCCACCACATTGCGAGGCGCGATTCTGGCGGCCAATGCGTCGGTGGGAGTTGCCGACACGATTGAGCTGCCAGGGGGAACCTATTCCCTGACGCTGACCGGTGCGTCGGAAGATGCCGCCGCAAGCGGCGACCTGGACATTACCGGCGACCTGACGATCACCGGATCCGGAAATGCCACGATTGATGGTAACAACACCGACCGGGTGTTCCAGGTCATTTCGGGTAACGTCACACTGTCCGCCCTAACCATTGAACACGGCCTGACCTCCGGGGCCGGTGGAGGTGTGCTGGTCAGCGGCGGACAATTGACGTTGCTGGGGGCCTTGATTACGGCGAACAGTTCTCAAGGACTCAACACGACGGTTCCCTTCGCCACGGGTGGCTCGGGCCTAGGTGGTGGCTTGGCTGTCACCGGCGGTAGTGCCTCACTGCGAAATTCCACTGTCAGTAACAACACGGCAATCGGTGGCCAGGGGATCGTGGGTGGCGAAGGATTTGGAGGCCCGGCTGATGGAGGAGGCGTTTATGCCAGCGGCACAGTAACCATCGAGAACAGCACAATCGCGTTCAATTCCGCGACCGGGGGCCAAGGTGCGTTCTCGACGGGATCGGCTGCGGGAGGTGGCATCTATCTGACCGCGGGGACGCCTTCTCCAGTGATCGGCAGTACGATTATTGCGGAGAACACGGCCGTTTCTGGACCTGATGCGGCAGCATCTGGTGGCGCCACGTTCACGAGCGAAGGCTTCAATCTGATCGGTGTCGCCGCGGGCACGGAGGGATTTACCAGTCCCACCGACCTCGTGGGCAGTTCAGGGTCGCCTCTTGATCCCCAATTTAGTTCCAATGTCCCCGCCAACAACGGTGGCGTAACCAATACGTTTGGACTGGAAATCGATAGTCCAGCCATTGACGCCGGCAAGAATTTGGCGAGTCTCGTCAATGACCAACGCGGTACGGGATTTGTCCGGACCTTTGAGCAGTCCGGCGTCACCAATGCCACAGGAGGCGACGGCACTGACATCGGGGCCTACGAAAGCAGCGATCTGCATCTGGTTGTCGATATCACCGTAGATCAGGACGACGGGAATTATCTGGCTGGCAATCTCAGCCTGCGTGAGGCGATCTATCTGTCCAACGTGAATTCGGGTGCGGATACGATCTCGTTTGCACCGGCGGTTCAAGGTCAAATGTTTGATATTTCGATTGGCCAGGCCTCGCCGAATTCCATTCCTGGCGATACCGGGATATCGGCTTTCCTCATCGACGGCGACTTGACGAT
>JAQGHS010000402.1 GCA_028291605.1 Planctomycetaceae bacterium
CGGGCAGGAGATGGCCACACGTTCGCTGTATGCCGAGACCAATGAGCCATTTCTGGAATCGGGCTGGTCCCCGTTGCGCAGCCTGATTCACGGCCAATGGAAATATATCCGCACCCCGCGTGAGGAATTGTATGACGTCATCCAGGACCCGGGTGAAACTCGGAATCTGGCGGCAGAACTCAAACAGCAGACGCAGTCGCTGGACCAGCAACTGGCCGAACTGGAACGGGGACTGAAACTGCACCAGGGGAATTCGGTGAAGTTGTCGGCGGCCGAGCTGAAAAAGTTGGCGAGCCTGGGATATGCGGGACATGGCGGAAACACCGACGACCTGGCAGTGAATCCGAAGCTGCATGACATCAAGGAGATGATCGCACACTACAACGCGCTGGAAGACGCACGACTGCTGTTGGACGCCGGGCAGTTTGATCAGGCGGAACAGCAGTTGACCAAGCTGGTTGCCGCTGCGCCTGATCTGGAATTTGCAGAACTGTCGCTGGGAGACGTGCAATTGCGCAAGGGGAAATTCCAGGCCGCTCAGGTTGTCTATGAGCGGGTCCTCAAACGGAATCCGGAATGCGCACTGGCGTATCTCCATCTGGGTGATATCCGGGAAGCCCAGGGCCAGTTCGAGCCAGCGTTGGCGCACTACGAGAAGGCGCTCGAGCGGGAACCCGATTCGGCCAAATTGCACTACAACATCGGCCGCATCCAAGTCATTCTGGGGCGCGAAGACGACGCCGTGGCACACTTCGAGGAAGCTCTGCAGCTCGATCCGGGCTATGTGTTTGCCCATATCGAATTGGGATCCGCCCTCGGGCGCCGAGGGTTCGCGAACTCCGCACTTGCGGAATATGAATTGGCGCTGAAGTACGACAGCCGCTCGTTTCACGCCCACTTGAGTGCCGCGGCACTTCTCGATCGACTGGGACGTCAGGCTGAAGTCATTCCGCACCTGGAACAAGCGGTAACGCTCAGCCCGGATCAATTCGAAGCCCAGTTGCGCCTCGGTGAGCTGCTACTGCAGCAGGGAACACCGGACAAAGCGGTGCCGCATCTTAAAATTGCCGAGCGCCTGCAGCCGAAAGATCCCCGTGCGGGCGAACTGCTGAAGACGATTCGAGAGACCGGCAAATAGTGATATTCCGCCAGCAATTGACCTCCGGCGATCCGTTCCCACAAGTTGCGAAGGATGTCGTAGCAGAACTCGCCTAGAGTTCTAGCCGTGGATGTGAGGTCTCCCGAAGTCTAGGCGGCCTCGGTCTGGTGCAACGCCTGGTTCGGCCTCGTTTGGTGCGAGTTTGATCCCCGACCGCTGTTCTCAGCCCGCTTTTTTCGGCAGAGTTCGGATGAGGCCGATCGTCGCCCAACCGGTCCCCCAATAGGTCGTCACCACGTTGGTGTGCGCAGGATTGTTGCGGCTCACGGCCTTCCAGGAGCCGTCCTTCTCTTGAGTCTCCACCAGGTACTTCGTGGCCCGGCCGATCGCGGGCGAGTCGCTCGTCTCGCCCGCAATGCTGAGCGCATACAGGCATTGGCCGGTGACCAGCGGATGACTCGGCTCCCCCTTCATCAGCGGCCAGCCCCCGTCGGCGTTTTGCTGGGCGAGGAGTTGCTTCAACCATTCCTGAGTCTGCTCAGGGGCGCCGTATTCACGCTCCACAAGCATCCGCAGGGCCAGCCAGTCGGTCCGCGTCCCCGGTTGGCCGGTCTTCAGCCACTGCAGGCCGCGCTCGCGATCTTTCACCGAGGATTCGAGCGTCTCCCGGGGCAAGCCGTCCAGTTTCTCCAGCGAACTCAAGCCGAGAATGATCCACATCGTATCGACTTCATCCGCTTCGCGTGCTGTCCCCTTCCCTTTGATTTGATTCCCTTCCTTCCACGACCCCTCTTCCTTCTGCATGGTACCGATGACTTTTCCGAACAACTGATACGTCTCCAGCGCCGTCCGATCCGGGGGCGAGGCGCTGCGGCCCATAATCAATTGCTGCATCGTCGACAGGAAGCCGCCAGTGTGGGTTTGAGTCTTCGGGTGTTTTTGTGTGGCACACCAGTCCAGGCTCCAGGCGGTTAAGTCGTCCAGTCTCTTCTGGTCAATGGTGAGGCCCCGCATCTTCGCTTCATTGTGGCTCCAGATCGTGAAGGGGATCTGATGGCAGGTGACACAGATCCGCCCGTTTTGCCCGCCGGCAGTCTTTCCCTCGCGCCAGGCCTCGCCCCCTTCCAGCAGGAAGGGCAGACTACGCTCCACTGCAGCACGAACCTGTTGACTGGTTGGCAGCGGGGCTTTCTCTTGAGCCGGGACGGGCGGGCAATCTCCGGCAAACATCAGCACGAGCATCGAACAAAGAAGCGACATACTCACCCCGTTTCCGCATGCACGCGGCGGCTGATCGCGAAGATACTGCGATCTTGGTCTGTGACGTGTTTGTCTACGCCGACAGCACAGATTAACGCACGCGTGACGTTCATTACACTGTAGAACGAGAAAGTGTTACACGTCACGTGCAACCGTTTGACAGGTGGTATCTTGGACCGCAGGGTTCCGTATCAGAACTCGCCCCGAGTTCCGGCCGCATTGGCGACAACTCGCGGTCACTCGGCGGCAGTCTCCACGCGGCGCACAGGACTATGCGGTCGCAGGTGATCGTTGACCATTTGCGTCAGCGAGTCAACCGCATCGGCAACTCCTGCTTCTTGTAGCGCCGGCAATACGGCATGCAGTTCGTCCCACAGTTGCTGGGCTTGAATCGGTTTGGAGATGTAACCATCCATGCCGACTTCCATGCAGCGTTCACGATCCCCTTTCATGGCGTGTGCGGTCATGGCGATGATGGGCATGTGCCGGGTGGTCCCACTTTCCGCGTTGCGGATGATCGTCGTCGCTTCGAAGCCGCTCATTTCCGGCATTTGCACGTCCATCAGCACCACATCAAACGAGTGTTCCTCCAGAGCCCGGAGAGCTTCCCGGCCATTGACTGCGACATGTACCGTGTGTCCGCGCTTCGCCAGGATGCGCGTCGCGACCGTTTGGTTGATGGCGTTATCTTCGGCCAGCAGGATGTTCAATCGCGGCTCGCTTCTGGTCGGCAGGAGGGGGGCAGCGGGAACGGATTCGCTGGGACGAGCCATCGAGATTCCGAGGGCCTTGACGATCGCCTGCAAGAGTTCCGGCCGCTGAACCGGCTTCACGACATAAGCCGCAATGCCCAGATCGCGGCACCGGGCGGCGTCGCCGTTCTGATTCGCCGACGACAACATCATCACAGTGGCCTGGGCAATGACTGGATCCTGCCGCATCTCTTCGGCCAGGGTAAAGCCGTCGACATCGGGCATCATGCAGTCAATCAAGATCAGCGGGAATGTCGACTTATCCGCAATCGCCTGGCGCAGCACGGTCAACGCCGCCCGCGCACCGTCAACCGCAGTGGGTTTCATCCCCCACCGCTTCACGGTCTCCTCGAGAATCCGCCGATTCGTGGCATTATCGTCAACGATCAGAACCTGCAGGCCTGCCAGGCGTACGGCCACGTCGGGACCGATCTGTTCCACGGGGCTACTGGAGATACCAAAGCGCGCGGTGAAGTGAAAAATGCTGCCGCGGCCTGGTTCGCTCTCCACCCAGATCCGTCCGCCCATCATCTCGACCAGTTGCGATGAGATCGTCAGCCCCAGCCCGGTGCCGCCATAGCGTCGCGTCGTCGAACCATCGGCCTGCGAGAATGCCTCGAAGATGACCTGCTGCTTGGCGGGCGGAATGCCGATGCCTGTATCGCGAACCTGGAAGTGGAGGTCGACCGCGTTGTCTGTCTGGATCGCCACTTCGGCCGAAACTGCGACTTCACCGACTTCGGTGAACTTCATCGCGTTGCCGATTAAGTTCACTAAAATCTGTCGCAACCGGGCCGGGTCCCCCAATAGGATAGGAGGCACACATTCGCCGATGTCCCCTGTGAGCTCCAGGCCCTTTTCATGGGCGCGCAGGGCCATCGGCTTCAAGGTATTGCCCAGCATCACTCGCAAATCGAAATCGATTTCGTCGAGATCCAGCTTGCCGGCTTCAATCTTCGAAAAATCGAGAATGTCATTGATGACTGTCAGCAGGGCGTCGGCGGAAACCTTCACAGTGGTCTGGTATTCGCGCTGTTCCGCGGTGAGTTGAGTATCGAGCGTCAGTTCGACCATCCCCAGGATGCCGTTCATGGGCGTGCGGATTTCGTGACTCATGTTAGCCAGGAATTCGCTTTTGGCCTGATTGGCCACGAGCGCCTTCGCCGCCATTTCATTCGCCAGCTCCGTCGTTTCGCTTAATTGCCGATTGATGGCCTCGAGTCGAGAATTCGTGGCCTGCAACTCGCTGGTGCGGCGTGAGACCATTTCTTCGAGGTCGTTCATGCGAGACTTGGCATCCTGGCCCAGCCGCCATTTTTCCGACAATGCTTCGACGAGTTGCAGCACTTCGATATTGTCGAAGGGCTTTTTGAGAATCACCAGTTTGTCCGACCGGCCGAGCTTGTCGAGTACGTTCTGCCACGTGTGATCGGAATAGGCGGTGCAGATTACTATTTGCAGGTCGGGATCCTGTTCCCAGATCCTGGCGGTCGTCTCGACCCCATCCATTCCCGGGGGCATTCGCACATCGACGAAGGCCACGACATAAGGTTGATTGTTCGCCCGAGCGCGGCAGACCATTTCCAGGCCTTCTTGTCCTTGATAGGCGGAATCGATCTGAGTGACCGAACGAGCCACTTCCACGGGGGCATCGCCAAATAATGCGGCCTCGGCATCCAATAATGCGGAATCACTCTGGACACTGGAGTTGAAAATCTTACGAAAGTCCTCGTGAATGGCCCGGTTGTCGTCGATGACCAGGATTCGTCGGGGGCCATCTTCTTGGTGACTAGACATGAATTTCCTCCAGGCACACGGCGGGCAATTCCAAGGTGAAAGTGGCACCGTGACCGAGGCCATTGCTGAACGCGGTTAGCGAGCCGCCCATTTCTTTGGCCGCCAGCGCGCCGCTGTGCAAGCCAAAGCCGTGCCCCGATTCGCGGGTGGTGAAGCCGTGGTTAAAGATGCGCGTCATGTTTTCTGGGGGAATCCCGACACCATTGTCGATGATCGAAATCAGAACGCCGCCGTCGCAGTGGGCCACCTTAAGCGTCATGTATTTGCCGGGCAGTCCCGATTCATCGCAGGCGTATTTGGCGTTCCTGATCAGATTCACCATGATTTGCAAGAATTTATGCTTGTCAATGTTCACCTGCGGGACGTCTTCATATTCCCGTATCACATCGACCCCATGACGCGTGAGTGCTCCAGAATTCATCCGTAGGCTGTCTTCGACAAGATCGACGACATTGACGATTTCGCTCACCCCCGAGACCTTGGCGTAGCTTTGCTGCATGGCCACGATTTCTTTAATGTGTTCGATGTTCTTCTCCAGCGATTCCAACTCGTCGACGGTGGCTTCCTGCTCGGCCGCGAGGTGTTCCGAAAGCTGGGCCAGGTACGCGGGCAAGTGCTTGCCCCTCGAGTCCGTGGTGATGAACTGCCCCAAGTCCGCCTCGTGGTCCTTCAACATGGTCACGACTCGGGCGAGTCCGGAAGACTTGGATTTCGTCACGCGTTCGGCGACCAGTGTGGCTGACACATTGACACTATTCAGCACGTTGCCGACATTGTGGAGCACGTTCGTCGCGATTTCCGCCATGCCCGCCAGGCGGGATGTTTCGAGCAACTCCTCATGAGCCTTGTTCAAGGCAAGCTCCGCCCGCTGTCGTTCGGCAATCTCGGCCTTCAATCCCACATTCGCCCGTTGCAATTCTTCCGCCTGCCGCTGCAGAGGGATGCTGATACTCTTGGAAATGAACGTGACGAATCCCGCCGCTGCGAGCAGGGCCAGGGCCGTCACCAGCAAACTGCCGGCCCGGCGGCGTTGGAAAGACGAAATACGCGTTCTGAGCAGCCGATCCAATTCTTCTTCGGCGACGCGCCACAATTTGAAGCTTGCCATGCGGGCTTCGCTTCCGGCTTGCAGGAACTCCGCAGCGGTAACTGTCTTCTGTTCCGACCCGGCCACGTTCGATGTCATGCGAATGAATGTGGCCGAGGCAGTCTCAAATTCCTTGATGGCCGAGGGGATTCGCTTGTGGAGACTGGGGCTGATTTCGTAGAAATTCGGATCTTCATTCAGGGCCGTTTTCAGGCTTGCGGTGATGCGATCCAGATCCACCTCTTTCAACATCGTGGCATAGATGGTCAGTTCCTGTCGTTCCGGAATGGAAAGCGTCGGCCGCTGGAGCATGGCATTGCCGTCCTCCATCACCCTGGCCAGCCGATCCTGCATTTGCGGCAAAGCCAGCAAAGTCGCGTCCATTAGATAATAGCTATCCAGGTCAGGGTCCAGGATAAGATTGGACAAGTCGCCAGCGTGAGTGATCATCATGCGGACATCGGCGACCAGGTGCTGATGCCGTGCGGCGCGGTCCTGCGGGGTGAGTCGCGCCAGGCTGGCTCTCAAATCCTGCCATTCCTGCTTGACCGTTTCCACCCGGTAGTGCTCGCGTTTGCGTTTGGCCAGGCCTTCATCGGTAAATTGCAGATCGGCACCAATGCGGGCATTCACGGCTTCCAGCGAGGTGAAGGCCTTGTCGATGGCGGACTGAAGTCGGGTGAATTCCTTTTTGTCCGGCGGCGATCCCGGAGCCGTGCCGTTTACCAGCAATGAATGTTGAGGAATCAGCATCAGCAGTTCTTCGAGCGGCGTCTGATACTCGGTCCCCTTCTTTTCCATCTCGGCAAAATGGATGTTTTCGTTGATGCCCGTGATAAACAGGTAGAGCATCAAGGAATCGGGCATGACGAAGAAAATGCTGATCAGAAACAGTTTCTGAGAGACCTTGAGATTCTTGAACCAATTTCTCATGTCGAGCGCCTGCTGAGCCGGTCTTATTAAGAGGAATTTGAGATCATGAGGGCTTGTCTACCAAATCGACCTCTTCTCTTTCCGAGCATTTCCATTTTGTTTGCGGAGAACAGAAACGGAGGTAAATGTCGCACGGTATTCGACTCGTTCGTTATAAACAGTCGTCCAAGCTTTCATGTCCATCTTACGTACGTAGGCCACTCCGCAAGTGGGATCCTCACTGAGACCTCTGGTTCGGAAAACCACGTCCGATCTTCATGCACTGGATGTTCGTTAAAGTTGTCAGCCAATGCGGGGACGACTGCCACGAAAATGCGCATTGCTGCTCGAATCGCAAGCAAACCTTGCTGGATTCCGAGTGACCAGGAGAGGAGACTGAGGCAGATGAGCCCAGTCCCGTGAGGGCCGGGGTGAATTGGCATTTCTCGCGATGGGTGAGAGCCCCGCTACGAATTGCCGAATCGCGACAATCTTAGGCTGTTGACCGACGTACCGTCTTGATCGCCACGATGATCAAACGGAACCGGGGATCTCACGCTGATCCGGCCAGTCCAGAAAGTCGGGTTTGGCTGGGAACGAGTTGATCAGATCCAATGCCAACCGTAGGCCATGTTCTGTCAGGCGGAGTGAGGTGTACGTGGGAAACGCTGGCAGTTGAAAGTCACCCGCACCTTCGAGAAGTTCGGGGTGTTGGTGCAGCAAATTGATCAGCACGGTGTATCGAGAATCAATTTCTGCCGTCAGGTTGCCATTGTCGTCGTACAGGTTTTGGACGTAGCTCCGGATGGACAGTCGAGCCGCACAATCCGCGAATGAGATGTCGCCGGTGTAGAAGAGGGAAAGGGTGATGATTTGATCGGTGTTGGAGATCCAGATGGCAGTGTCCAGGCTCTCGCCCCGGAAGTAAGTCGCGAGCAGGATCGAGTTTTCGATTGCGGTCAGTGACAAGGTATCCTGCTTTCGCCCCGGTTCAATGTTTATAGCAGTATTGTCGCCAACCATGCCGCGCCAATCAGGGCGATCGCCAATGAGACACCGAGCATCCCCCGCTGAAGATTGATACGACGTCTGCAACGTGGACAATAGGAGTGCGGATCGCTCCACAGCGTTGGCGGTCGCGAGTCTCCAAGTTCAATATCGCTGGCCGCGACAAGTGCGATCAGTGGCGGCACTGACGCTGGTTTCAGACTGGATTCTGCAACAATCTGGCCACATGCGCGACAACTGGAGCGCGGCAAATCGAGCAAGTCAGATGTTTGGCTGATGCCTGACATGAGATTGGACTGCCTGACGCTGAGGTCAATGCGCATGATTTCCGGGAATAACGTTGATGAATATGTTAAACTGGCACGTGCCAACTGTCAGCCCAAAACGCGATACTCGCGGATAACTCCTGGCGTTCGTTGAATCGCATCGAGCGCTCTCAACAGGGTTGTACGATATGGAAAATAGTGACCCGCCCCCCGTCGATCCTTCTCATTTGGAGGCATCCGTCTACGAAGAGGATCCATCATTAGATCTACCGGAGCCCTTGGACTTGCAGATCGGACTCGGCCGCAACTTGTTCCAGCTTGCGTTTCTGATCGCCTTTGCGATTGCCGGGGCGATTATTGGTTGGTGCCTGAACGATCGGCGGCCAGACTTGACCGCATTGATTGGTGGCTTCCTGGGAGGCGTGTTGGGCACGTTTGTGAGCGGCTTTATATTGATGTTCCAGCCGCCACCGACAATCCTTCATTCCATGTCCGATCGCCATCCTAATCAACCTGACAGTCTTGATCACGATGCCAGCGCGTCCCTAAGGCCCGGGGAACTACGAAATAGCCTGCAACGTGATATCATCGAGGCCATTATATTAGTAGGTATGGTCTATCTGTTGGTCTATGCGGGGATCTACATTTTACATGAAATATATATGCCAGAGAAGAAATGGCCCCCGATCAGCGAATTCCTTTACTCGTCGCTCATTTACGGTTCGGTTATGGGTGTCAGCTACGTAGTACAGAAACGACGCAAGAAGAAGTGAATTGTCAATTGGCACTGCCGCATCGCAGATGGCTGAGTAGGGTGCCCGGTACAGCAAATCAGGCTGCACCGCGTCACGGCCACAGCGAACAAACCTGTCAATCCAATCACTGCGGCAGTCAGGATTGGGCTACATTAACGGTGATATGCCCGGCACACGCGGTCTAACTTGGGCTTTAAACATTGGGGCGAGACATCATGGCAATCGACACATCAGGCAAGTGGTGGGTGGGAGAAGACGCCAGTGACCTGAAAGAATATCTCATCGCGTTCACGGAAGACGGCTATCCGGCCACGGAGTTTCGGTTCCCCCAATGCCCCTGCGGTTCGAATGTCTTTCAGCTCGCGATTGACCCGGACGAGGGAGCCGCAAAGCGAACTTGTGCGGCGTGTTCTGTGGAGCACTTCATCTGCGACAGCGACGAGTATTGGGAAGAGGCCTCACCGAAGAAATGGAAGTGCACCGGAAAATGCAAATCCAAAACGGCTAATGTGTGCATCGGGTTCGCGCTACGCCAGGATCTGACTGATCTCCACTGGCTTTATATTGGAACACGCTGTGTGCAGTGTGGGGTGCTCGGTTGTTACGGCGACTGGAAAATCAATGAAAGCCCGTCGCTGCATCTCATGGATAAGGCCTAGACATTTCGAGTCTCACTCCGAAACATGGAGTGATCACAATGACCAATGAGACATCAGCCTCGATGGGCGGGCTAGACTGGTTTGCATGATCGGACCACTTGAGTTTCCCACGATATGCCAGCACTGTGGTGCGCGAGGATACGAATCATCCGAGTCGTTGCACTTTCCGCAACTCTGCACTTACTCGGAAACTCGAACTTTTTCGTGTTATCGCTGCCCGATCTGCAGTCTGGCGGTTTGCGTGGCGGACAAGATTGACGGTCAGGTGCTGGAAAAGATTATCAGGCCAGCATGCCACGATACCATCGAGTATCCGCCATTTTGGCATCAAGTCGCAGAGTTGCTGCAGCGTTTTTACGATCCACAACTCAAATATTCAGTCATCCAAATCCCCAAACTCACGCTGACTTGTCCATCTCACAAGACGGAAATGGTGTCGTCGGACGATTGGCCAATGACACCGCCACTCAACTGTATTCATTGTGGTGGTGTGCGGTCCGTTGTCGGCGACTTTTCAGACACGCAATCGGAATAAAATGACGACGGCCGGGGCGGCCATCCTACTCTCCGCTTTGGCCTAACTTCCGCAGTTCTTCCACGGAAGTTGACGAACGAGTGTCGCGAACTTGTTGATCAAAATGGGGCTACGTACAATCAGGCGGCAAACTCATGTGACGACTGAGGGCATTCCATTGGGTCGTAGCGTAAGCGGTTCAATGGTTCGCAATTCTGTCACTTCTGCACCTCTGACGAGAAATCAAAAATGGCGACTGTTACATCCGAGATTCGCGCACTGACCGCATCCGCCTTTTCCACTCCAGCCAAGTTCACCGAGTTTTGTCGCAACGGAGGCAAGCCACTGGGCGGGATTATCGACGGCGAACAAGTTGCTGGTTCGATGAATGTGACGTTTGAAACGATCGATCCCGGTTCGCTGGAAGTGCTCGCGACCATTTGTGAGATGGGGGAGTCCGAGGTCGCACGGGCTGTTTCTGCCGCTCAACGGGCGTTTGATGGGAACGGTGCCAAGTCGTGGAAAAACATTGGCGTTGAAGAACGGATCAAGCTGGTGAACCGCCTGGTTGAGCTGTGCGAGCGCGACAAAAATGTGCTGCTGGCCTGCGAAATTCGCGACGGCGGTAAGGTGTCGGAACTCGCGGAAGGGGACTTCACCCAGATTCGCGAATGTGCCCAGTACTTCAGCGGCGTCGCCCGGAATATCCAGATGGGTGACGGGCCGTCGATGAAGGTGGCTGACGGCGTACGCGGATTCACTTATCGCGAACCGTGGGGTGTGGTCGCGGGAATCATCCCCTGGAACTATCCCATCGTCCTGACATCGTGGTTCATGTTCCCAGCCCTGCTGTCGGGCAACACGATCCTCATTAAGCCCGCCGAAGATACTCCCTTGTCGGCGTTGTACATCGCCAAGCTGGCTCAGGAAGCCGGTTTCCCCGCGGGTGTCATCAACGTGCTGCCCGGTCGCGGTGAGATCACCGGCCACTGTATCGCCGAACATCCTGGCGTGCGGTATATCGCCTTCACCGGTTCGCCCGGTGTCGGCCAGGCGATCCTGCGGACGTGCGATCGCCACGGGACCCGCATGAAGCGTGAGCTGGGTGGCAACGGTTCGGCGATTGTGCTGGGTGACGCCGATCCCGAAGTGGTGGCTCGGATGGTGGGGAAATACACCAACCAGCACTATGGCCAGACCTGCTGCACGATTCACCGTGTCTTCGTCGACAAGAAGATCGCCGACGACTTCATCGACGCCCAGACCGAGTTCTTCAAGGGACTCAAGATTGGCTATCAGGCCGATGCCGGTACGCAGCTTGGGGCCGTCATCAA
>JAQGHS010000420.1 GCA_028291605.1 Planctomycetaceae bacterium
AGCCGTTGGGCGTTAGCCCACGGTTCGGACAGTCATTGTCTCGAATTTCCAGAAAAACCGGACGCTAACGCGTACCGGCTGATTTGGTCAGGATCCGATTGACCCCTAAAATGTGCGAAGTGAGTACCATTTGCCTCACGGCACCCGGCTCACTGCGAAGTCAAAGAAGTCAAAGAAGTCAAAGAAGTCAAAGAAGTCGAAGGGGCGTCTGCGGCGAGAGAGTGGAACGGAGTGAGTGGAGAGTAGACTTAAGACAGATCGAATAAATCAAAGAAGTCGAAGGGATCAAAGAAGTTGGTGGTTGAAATCAAAGCAACACGTTCGACTTGCAGCCTGGCGACATAACTTAATATGGCGGCAGCACTTCCGGATTTTCTGCCGAGTTAGGTGCGTATACAGGAGATCAAAGAATTCAAAGAATGCAGCAGGTCTGCTCCGTTTCTTCCTGGTGCACCTCCCGACTCGGGCGAGCTAAAACAACTCGTGAATTGGTTCGCGATCTTCGAGCACGTACTGTGGGCGGCCGTTGAAGTCGGGGATCTTCGTTTCCATCTCGATGCCCAGGACTCGATAGATCGTCGCCACGATGTTTTGAAAGGAGATCTTGCCGTTCGAAGATCGCTCGGCGCGGGGATCGGTTTCTCCGATGACTTGCCCCATCCGCAATCCACCGCCGTAGAGCATCGCACAACCGGCGTCGGCCCAGTGTTCGCGGCCGGGACCGATGGGAGTAATCTTGGGAGTACGCCCGAACTCACCGAGGACCACAACCAGGACATCCTTGTCCAGACCACGCTCGCGCAGATCGGTCACGAGGGCGTGAATGCTTTTATCCAGGACAGGCAGTAAATGCTCCAGGGCATGGAAGATGTCGCTGTTGGGACCGCTGTGATGGTCCCAGGATCCGACACGCAGCGTCACGACCCGAACGCCCGCCTCGACCAGTCGGCGGGCTCGCACAAACGCCTTCGCGTCCCAGTCGTAAAAGATCGTCTTAAAAGTCTGGTGCGGGTATTTTCCCTTGCCGTAACGTTCAATGACTTCGGCCGGTTCCTTGGACAGATCAAAGGCGTCGCGGACCTTGGGCGACGTGATGATCTCCAGCGCCTGAGCTTGAAAAGGATCGAGGCCGGCGGGCGACGCCTGCCGATCCAGGCCTCGTCGAAACCCGTCGAACGCAGTCAGCAACTGGCGGCGATCCTCGAGACGCTCGACCGACTTCACTGGGACCATGTCGTTGAGCGATTCACCAAACGGCCGGAACGGAGCGTGACCGGCTCCCATATAGAACGGCTTTTCATATTCAAAGGGATCGGTGGCGATTTCGTTCAGGCTGACATAGGCAGGCATGCCGGCCTGGCCGCCGGCCTTCCGGCTGATGATCGATCCGAACGCCGGCCGCTTGCCGGCACTGCGCGGGAGACCGGTGTAAACCTCACTCAAGTAATGGTCGTTTTCGACCGAGCGAATCCCTCGCAGCAGAGCCAGTTGATCCATGATCTGGGCCTGCAGGGGCATGTGCTCACAGATCTGGACACCGGGGAGACTCGTCGCGATGGGCTGAAACGGGCCGCGGTATTCGAGCGGTGCCTGCGGCTTGAGATCGTACATGTCGATATGGCTGGGCCCGCCATCCAGGACCACATAGATGACCGATTTCGGTCGCCCTGCGGTCTCGCTGCGGGATTCGCTGCGCAACAGTTCCGCAAGTGTCACGCCGCCCAGTCCAAGCGTCCCCGCCTGGAGAAACTCGCGGCGTTGAACACCGTGGCGTGTGGCTGGCGAATCTTCGCGAAAAGTCAGCATGCAGCGATGTCTTTCGCGTGTTGGGGGAACTGGTCGAGGAGGCAGCCACGGCGAACCATGTTGGTCGCTGTAATCATCGATGACACATCAGGATACATCACCAGCAGTTGATGCGTCAATCACCATTTTTGGATGCCGCATCGGCTGCTGCGTAGAATGACTTGCAGAGAGGATTGATTATGGCAAATCCCAAGCACAAAGTGCCCGAAAACAGACCTGGGGACTTCTTCGTCGATTCGACGTGCATCAACTGCGATGCCTGCCGGCAGATCGCCCCTGCGGTGTTTTCGGAAGCGACCGAGACGTCATTCGTCAGAACGCAACCGGTCTCAATGGTTGACCGCAGGCAGGCCCTGCAGGCGATGCTGGCCTGTCCTACCGGGTCCATCGGGTGCCTCGATGGTGATGATGTCAAATCGGTGATGCAGGATTTTCCGCTGGTTGTTGAGGAACCGGTTTTCTACTGCGGCTACAACTCCCCCAAGTCGTATGGCGGGAACAGTTACTTCATCCAGCACTCTGCCGGGAACTGGCTGGTCGACTCGCCGAAGTTCGTCGCGCCGCTGGTCCAGAAGCTGGAGGCTCTCGGCGGCATTAGCGACATCTTCCTAACGCATCGCGACGACGTGGCTGATGCAGAGCGCTTCGCCGAACACTTTGGTAGTCGTCGCATTATTCATCGTGACGAGTTGCCGTCGCAACCCGGGGCCGAAATGGTCCTGGAGGGCGCAGGGCCGTGGGAGTTGGCCCCGGCATTCCTCGCGATCGCCACACCCGGCCACACGCAAGGTCATTGCGCCATGCTGTTCCGAGATCGGTTCCTGTTTACCGGCGATCATCTGGATTGGGACCGACACGGACAGCGACTGTCGGCATCCCAAGATTACTGCTGGTATTCCTGGCCACAGCAGGTCGAGTCGATCGAGCGCCTGGCGGCTTATCACTTCGAGTGGATCTTGCCAGGTCACGGACAGAGAGTCCGGTTACCAGCAGATGAGATGAAGACTCAGGTTTTGCAGTTGGCGCAAGACATGAGGGAACGAGGCTGAATGGAAAAGAACACGAGCTTCCAACCCGTCCGTCTTAGTGACTGACAGGCTGGAAGCCGATTTATCTTATTGTCCCGTTCGCGAGCAATTAATGACCGGTCATTTTCGCGACGACGAAGATGACGATGGCTCCGAGTAACCCGCCACCGCCCAATAGATACATCGCCGAATAACCTGCAGCAGCAAACGCCGGTGTCATGACGAGAATTTCCATTTTGTGTCCCTCTTCCCTGTAGAAAGATGCCTTTAAGCAGGCTTGCATTGACCGCCGAGTGAACCGTTTCAAATTGGCGGCAGCATTATCGTGAGTTACTACGTCGCAAGATTGATGCCATCGGGCAAGAAATGCAGAGCCGGGTTCAATGGGCAAGTCGTTTTTCGATAAAAAGGCCTGATTTAACGAGGATTATTGACTGTCATCAGGGATTGTTCTCAAGCAGTGAATCGCATGTCAACCAGGCGGGTGCGCGATGGTCGTTCTGTTTGCCAGATTGCGATTCAGAGCCTAATACAAGTGACGAACCCCTCGGCAAACACTGTCCGCCGAAGGGTTCGTTGTACAGGAGCTTACTATTTGACGACGGCCGACTAGACTTTCGTCGCGGCGATTGTCGCGCTGCTGGTGGCGCCGTCGGCATTCACCTGCAACTGGATCGTTCGCACCGTATCGACCGAAGTCGGCCGAGTCTTAGCCGCCACGCGTTGCAGGACGGCATTCACAGAGTCAACCGTCGCACTGGAGTTGAAGGCGATATGCAAAGTCTGACCGCGGCGGCCGCCAGACAGAGTGGCGACTTGTGTCCCATCAACCAGAATCTTCTTGCCCCGTACCTGGACGTTGCCACTGTGCTTGACCACCAGCAATTGGTCCTTACGGGAATCACCACCGTCAATGATGGTGGCGTCGATGGTGGCATTGGCGAAGCTGGTCCCCGGCACCACGGCCGTCAAGCTGGCACTGGCATCCAACGGTGCGACGGCACGCAGCTTGGTCGCGATTGTGCCGGTGCTGGCGAGATTCAACGTAAACAGATCAGCCGATGCATTCACGGTCAAATTGAAGGTGCCGATATTGCTATCCAGCAGGCCGTCATTGGCCTTGAACGTAAACGAATCAGCTCCGGTGAAACCGGCGTCCGCGTTATACGCGAACGTTCCGTCCGGGTTGAGTGTCAAAGTGCCGTGTGTCGGTTGACTGACGACGGAGAACGTCAGCGGATCTCCCTCGGCATCAACTGCCAGCGGAGAAACCGAACCGTTCAATGTGATCCCGTCTACGGCGATACCGGTGCCATTAATGACGACCGGTGCGGTATTGGCCGCTGCCGAGATGACCACAGTACCGACAGCATCGGCGCTGTTGAGCGAACCGTCGTTCGCCTTAAACGAGAAAGTCCCCACACCCGTGAATCCAGCCGTCGGAGTGAACGTAAACGTCCCGTCCGAATTAATCACCACTGTGCCGTGAGTCGCGGCAGTGGCTCCTGCCGAGAACGTCAGTGGATCACCATTGGCATCGGTCGCTGTCAAAGTGCCGCTGACCGCAACACCAGTGGTCGTCGTCACCGTGATCGGGTTCGCGACCGGCGCGACATTGACGGCGCCGACATTAACGGTGACAGTCGCATCGGCACTGTTTCCAATGCCGTCATTCGCCTTGTAGGAGAACGTTGCTGCACCGCTAAAGCCAGCCGTTGGCGTGAAGGTAAAGGTTCCATCCGGATTGATCACCACGGTCCCGTGAGTGGCGGCCGTCGAGCCGACCGATAAGGTCAGCGGATCACCGTTCGCATCGGTCCCCGTCAAGGTTCCGGTCAGATTGGTATTCAACGGAGTCGACAATGTCACGGGGGAAACGACCGGCAGCGAGTTCGCCACGCCCACATGGACAGTGACAAGCGTATTGGCGCTGGTCAGCGTCGCGTCGCTCGCCTTGAAGGAGAACGAATCGACCCCGGTAAAACCGGCGTTCGGTACGTAGCTAAAGGTCCCGTTCGGGTTGATCGTCACCGTGCCATGCGCGGCGGCAACGGTCCCAGCAGCAAATGTCAGGGTATCGCCATTCGCATCGGTTGCGGCCAACGTGCCGTTGAAGGTGGTGTTGAGCGCGGTCGAGATCGTCTGGGCGGTACCGACGGGAGCCACGTTCCCGGCGGCGCTCACATTGACCGTGACGGTCGCATCTGTGCTGTTACCGATTCCATCATTCGCCTTGTAGGAGAACGTGGCAACACCATTAAAACCAGCGGTTGGCGTGAAGGTGAAGGTCCCATTCGGATTGATGACCACGGTTCCGTTCGTGGCGGGCGTCGCACCGGCGGAAAACGTCAACGGATCACCGTTGGCATCGGTCGCCGTGAGGGTGCCGTTGACCGCCACGCCGGTACTGGTCGACAACGACACGGGGGAAACAACCGGCAGCGAGTTCGCTACGCCCACATGGACCGTTACGAGCGTATTGGCGCTGGTCAGCGTCGCGTCGCTCGCCTTGAAGGAGAACGAGTCGACCCCGGTAAAGCCGGCGTTCGGTACGTAGCTAAACGTCCCGTCCGTGTTGATTGTCACCGTGCCATGCGCGGCGGCGACTGTACCAGCCGCGAATGTCAGAGTGTCACCATTCGCGTCAGTGGCCGTCAGCGTGCCGTTAAACGTCGTATTGAGAGCCGTGGAGATGGTTTGGGCAGTGCCGACCGGGGCGACGTTCCCGGAGGCGCTGATATTGACGGTGGCTGTCGCATCGGCGCTGTCGGCAATGCCGTCGTTCGCCTTGTACGAGAAAGTGGCGACGCCATTAAATCCCGCAGTGGGAGTAAAGGTAAATGTCCCATTCGGATTGATGACCACGGTTCCGTGCGTGGCGGCTGTCGAGCCGGCCGAGAAGGTCAGTGGATCCCCGTTCGCATCGGTCGCCGTCAAAGTACCGGAGACAGCAGCGCCGGTCGCGGTCGACAATGTGATAGGCGATACCACCGGCAGTGCGTTGGCAATTCCCACATGTGCGGTGATCAAAGTATCTGCGCTGGTGAGAGTCCCGTCGCTGGCCTTAAAGGAGAACGAGTCCACGCCCGTAAATCCGGCAGTGGGGACGTAGCTGAATGTGCCATCCGCGTTGATCGTCACCGTTCCATGCGTTGCAGCGACAGTTCCCGCCGTGAATGTGAGTGGGTTTCCGTTCGTATCCGTAGCAGACAGGGTCCCGTTAAAGGTCGTGCTGACCGGCGTCACAATCGTGTCGGCAGTAGCGACCGGGGCCACGTTGGCGCCCGCCGGACCAATGTTGACGGTGACCGTGGCATCGGCACTGTTGGCGGTGCCATCGTTAGCCTTGAAAGAGAACGAGCCCACGCCAGTGAAACCGAGGGTGGGTATGAAAGTGAAAGTGCCATCCGGGTTGATAATGACAGAACCATTGGTGGCAGGCGTTGCTCCCGCGGAGAAGGTCAACGGATCGCCATTACCGTCGGTTCCAGTCAGAGTTCCGTGGAATGCCGTGCTGGTCGTGGCATTGATTGTGGCAGGAGTGGCGACCGGAATCGAGTTTGACGTCCCGACGTGAATGGTCACGAGACCCGCATTCAAGCTGGTCTCACTGTGGACCGCATCAATTGCCAGATAGCTGAATGAATCGGTTCCCGTGAAGCCAGCATTTGGCGTATAAGTGAATGAGCCATCGGCAGCCAAACTGAGTGTACCGTGGGAGACGTTGCTTTGGAGTTGGGCCTGGCCGATGGTATCGCCATCCAAGTCAGTATCGTTGGCCAGGACAGTGGTCCCGTTCAACGTGGTATTCTGAGCGACGGCATAAACATCATTGACGGCGACAGGCAAATTGGCTGTCAGCAAGGCGCGGTCCTCCAGGGCCTCGATCCGCGCATTCTGCAGACGACGGGGTTTCCGACGCTTCTCACCAACCAGTGTTCCGAAACCAGCCAGCCAATTATTCCAAGAAAAACCAACCATTTTGCATCTCCCAGGATGTCACATCGAACGGCACCTTCAGCAAGCCAATGCGCGCAGGGGCACCCTGTCGCTGGGTGCTGAAGTCTCAACGCCCGACAACTGAATGAAAACACAGGCCCTGAATTTGCCGATAAAGGACGAGCACTATTTCAGGGCGCGTCGGCCCTACCGGTTGGCAGGTACAAGCGACGCTATGTGATCTCGTTTCAGAGCGATGGAGTTGGGAACAAACTACGCTGATGCCGCAACGTCAACAATTCGCGTGAACGAGGTACCTCAGAAGGAGGTTTCTGACGGGTCAACGCAAGCGATGTGCCAATCGTCGGTTGATTTGCATTATGGAGGGACGGCGGCGTACAAATTTGAATAGGTGAGCCGGATGCCGTAAGGCCCCGGACAATTCATTTCCACCCGTTATATATAAAGCCGAGGTCTTATGGAGTCCGACGTACCCGAAAAACTTGTTCTGCGGTGGGGCTCGAATGCCGGCACAAGCTCGTTTGAGAGGTGGTCGCCCATCACGACGGCCAGACCGGCCAAACTCGGCGGTTTGAGTCAAGTTGGCGGAAGATTGACCAGCGCGGCAGGTGACCGAACACGGTGCGATGCGGTGAGTTTTCATTCGCCTGCGGGAGTCATCGCCACAACAATCCCTAATCTGGCAGGGGGTGCGAGTCCATCGAT
>JAQGHS010000430.1 GCA_028291605.1 Planctomycetaceae bacterium
CGTGTGACTCAAAAACCGGCCGTCATAACTTCCAATGACCGAGTAAGTTACGAACCGACCGTTTTGGCCGTTCAAGTATCTGGGCTACCCGCTGGTGCGGCAAACGGGAGGGCGAGGCTCCCGGCACTTCGGATCGCGACGAATTACTTCCCGGCATCCTCGGCGATGCAATACAGGTACTGCTTCCCGCGCAGGAACAACTCTCGCCCCACGATGGCCGCTGAGGCCGCAAACTCGTCGTCCAGGATATTGATGGCCAGCACCTTCGGCGGGTCGTCGTGGCTCACAACGATCGTCTTGCCATCGAGATCGGTCACGTAGACTCGGCCGCCTCCGGCAACGGGTGAGGCATAGATGTTGCCCATGCTGCCGAGACGCATCGCGCCCGGTTTGTCGACCCCCGTCACGGCTTCGACGCGTGTCAGAATGCCCTGATAATGCGTCAAGTAATACAGTGAGTCTCCATAGAGTAGCGGCGACGGCACGTACGGCGTGCCTCGGCTGCGGGTCCACGCGATGCGATCGGTCCCGGTAATGTCTCCCTTCGCGCGATCGAGGCGAATTGCGAGGAATGCTTTCTTCTCATAGCTGCTGCCGGCGAAAAACATCCCGTCGCCAGCGACCGGAGTCGCGACGATATTCGAGGAGAGACCGCCACATTCCCAGATCACTTTCCCTGTCGCCGGGTCGTAGGCTCGCACGCGATTGGTCCCGGCGACGATCAACATTGGCTGGCCGTCATTCTCGATCATGATCGGCGAGGACCAGGAAGTCTCTTCGTCGCGATCAACCTTCCATCGCTGTTGGCCGGTCCGTTTGTCATAGGCTGCGACGAAGCACGGCCCGTCGTGGTCCCAATTGACGTAGACCATGTTGCCATGCAGGACGGGCGACGCACTCTCACCATGCCCGTGTTTGGTCTGCATCTCACTGAATTGCTTCTGCCACTTCACTTCACCTTTCATGTCGAGGCAGTACAACCCGTGCGTACCAAAGAATGCATAGACATGCTCGCCGTCAGTGACCGCCGAATTCGATGCCAGGCTGGCGGTATAGTGGCCACCTTCATGCGGCAACTTCTTCAGGACCGATTTCTGCCACAGAATCTTCCCGTCGCGCCGATCGACTGCCAGGACCACGAACTCATGCCGCTGTGTGACCGGCACCCCATCATGAGTCCCCGGAGCCGTGCTGTGCTTCGGCGGCAGCATTTCACCATACGGGATTGCCGTCGTCAAGAAGATGCGATCCCCCCAGACAATCGGGGTCGAATGCCCCTTCCCCGGCAGCGCGACCTTCCAGCGAATGTTCTTAGTCTCGCTCCACTCGACAGGCGGATCAGCCTGCGGAGCGGCCCCAGTCCCCAACGGGCCTCGCCACTGCGGCCAATTCGGCTCACCCGCATGAGCTGCAGTGAATCCCGGGAGCAGCAGCCCGGCTAGCAGCAGGAGGAATCCGATTTTGTCTTGCGGTGTCTGTGTCATGGAATGGGCACTCCGTTTATGGCCCTGCGGCTTCAACATCACCGTTCTTACGCCAATTGTGCCGTGGGCGTTGGAAGGTGTCGTGCAGTAATGAGTATAAACAGATGCCCGCAACGTGCGTGTATCAATTCTTCATCCACCCATGCATTAACAGTGTCTCGACGTAGCGTTTCGTTCGGTTTAACATGCCTCAGCGAACTGGCCGAATGCCGAATGTAGCCTGACTCTCTGAGTCGGGAATCTCAAACGAAGACGACCCGACTCGGAGAGTCAGGCCACAGCACACAAAATCGTTAAGTCAATGAGAGGACTTGAGCATGGCCGAACCAGAAGTCATTCCGCCGACACCCGCCGCCGTTCCGCAGTCGGTCATCTCGGTCGAAGCGCTGGAAGCGGAAAACCTGATTGATATCTACCAGGTCATCGCGGAATGGATCCGGTTCGCCGATGCCAAGGCGGCGGTGGTCCTCACCGTCGGCGGGGGACTCGCCGGCCTGTTGATTCCGACGCTTAAGGAATATCTCCACAGTGACAAGCTGGTACACCCATTTCCCTGGTGGACCAAGGTCGTCGTGGTGATCTATTCGCTGTGGGTCATCTCCCTGGTGCTGTCGAGCATCTGGGCCTTCCGGTGTATTCTTCCCTTTCGGCGTAACGGCAAGCATCCCGCACTGGGTCGCTGTGCCCACTTCCATCCGGCGGCGATCCTGGCCGCCTATAAGCTGGACGACGTCGACCAGTTCATCGAGGACTGTTCGAAACTGGGAACTGCCTGCCTGTAGAACGAGGTCGCTGCTTGGTTGATGATTGACTCGCACATCTCTGGCTCGAAGTATTATATGGTGACGATCTCGATCCGGATGATGGGTCTCAGTGCGCTCCTGGCGCTGCTGTATCTGCTGGCGATTCAGTTTTAAAGTCGTCGCGCGACACAAGGAGACCAGGTGAGCCGAGTGCCGTAAGGCCCCGGACCGAGGGTTGGCTCGCGAATCGAATTGTCCGGGGCCTTACGGCACCCGGCTCACCTGGTTTTTGCACGAGCGCGATCACATCTTGCGGGGCCTGGTTCGATCTCTGCGATGAAATTCCTCAAGAGTCCGTCGACCAACGAGGGTCTGGCCGGCGAGGCCCGGTACGAAGGCGTTGAAGCGGGTGCGGATTTCTACCGCTGGGCCAAACCGGTTCGGATGGGTCAGCTCGGCGACAAACGTGGGTGAGACCGGGAAGAGCGTCGTCAGGCGGGGGCCCGGTTGGCTGCTATCTTCTATCGAATAGACCAGCAGGCAATTCTCGACACAACCCCCGACCTGGCAGGGATAGGGTACCACGTCCGTGCGGATGCGAACGGAACGGAATCGGCCGGCTGAGTCACGCGGTGATAATGTCTCGACGATGCGGCGATGCTCGAAATGTGTGAAGTCCAACTTGCGGATCGGCGCCGCAGCCGACGGCGCGATCCGGCGGAGTCTCCGGGTGGCCTGCTCGTCGCCGCGGAATGCGACCAGGCCCGCGAACAGCGTCGCATTGGACAGGAGCGTTCCTTCGACAGGGTTCGGACCGAGAATATCTGACGGCAGTCCGAACCCCTGTTCGAGCCGCGGACTCACCCAGCGGTCGCGCTTGTAGCCGAACGGCGTGACGATCGTGCTCAGCAGGTACCCGTACGTATGCTGCAATCCCGCATGCACAATGAGGCCATCAACCGACACACCGGCCAGTTCACCGATCGCCGCCAGCACGCCCGGTTCGACAATGGCCACCCCAGCCAGCTCATCGAAATTACTGCTCGAGTTCCACAAATCCAACAACCCGGGAGTGGCCGCATCCCGCACGATCTGTCGGCACAGCCAGGGGCACTGGTCTTCCAGATCAGCGGCCGACAGGCCAGTCGCTCGCGCTTTCTTACCGAGCTTCGCAGCAATTTGGGGAAGGCGGCGGGTCAGATCCATCGAGGGAACGTCGTTTCTGAATGCACTGACGGGATAAGCGGCTGATTTGGTCCTCGGAGATAGCATCATAGCGACTCGCGTCTGGTGTTTTCTATCTCCCTTTAGTGTGGAACCTTCCGCCTGTCTGATCGAGATGACGCCAAGCGGCCATTTTTCGCTGAGACTCTCGGAATTGCTCAGAATCAGGTAGGGTGTTAGTTGGGCCAAGTCACATCGCGAGCGAGCGGCACGGCGCTAGCCGCCGGTGCTTTCCGATTTGGACGTCGCTCAACGAACTACCGGTGGCTAGCGCCATTCCGCTCACCCCCACAGTCTGGCGACTGCGGCTACGAGATTTCACCAGTCCCGATCAAGATCACCTGATAGGAAACCTGGATGTTCCGAATTACGATCACTCTCACTGCATTCCTCTCGCTGCTCTTCGTCAGTTCTGGGGCCGGTGCGCATCCCGGACACTCGCATAACAAATCGTCCGGGCAGAAGTCCGACACCGTTTCTTCCAGCCCCCAGCGAACCTGGACCTATGCATCAAAAACCTTTCATGTGCATGGCTCATTCGTGTCGGCAAAGGACGGGCAGATTCAAATCCGGCGGGCCGATGATTCTCTGATCAGCCTGAAGCTGTCGCAACTCGTTGAGGCGGACCAAAAGTGGGTCGTTGACCGGCTCGCGGCCATTCGTCAACACAATGAAACTGTGGGACGAGCCCGGCCCGGACGCCTGCCGATCACTCTCCTCAACGCTGCCGAGAACCAACCAGCAGTGGAATTATTTGCCGCCAATGAGTTGCCCTTGTTGTGGGCTCAACTCAACGCTCAGCAACCGCTCGCCAACGCGAACAAAACACCCGACATGGCGAAACCATTTGCCGCCTTCGTGAAGACCAAGGCCATCCGCACCCGCTGGGACGAGCAATTCTTTTACGTCGAGTCAAACGGCATCCCCGATCATCGCATGATGGTCGGCATCACCGCGTGGCAGCAGCAGGTCCCGCTGGCTCAGCCGTACTCGGGCGATAATGCCTGGCGAATCCCGCTGCATCCCGTCCCCGCCAAGAACCATCAGTCCACTAAAGATAACTTCCTGCGAGGAGCGATCGCCCTGGCCGCCAATGGGGTCCCGATCTTCAATCCCCTCAACAATCGCGGGGATGACTCGTTCCTCTTCGGCGAATTAGATGAATTCGGCGGCCACTGTGGCCGAGCCGACGACTATCACTATCACATCGCTCCCGTCCATCTCCAAAAGACGGTCGGCAAGGGTTTGCCGATTGCCTACGCTCTCGACGGATATCCCATCTACGGCTATGAAGAACCAGACGGCTCGCAGGTCGTGGGTCTCGACGAGTTCAACGGTCACAAAGACCAGCAGGGGAACTATCACTACCACGCCACAAAAGCCTACCCCTATCTCAACGGCGGCTTCTACGGCGAGGTCACCGAACGCGGAGGCCAGGTCGATCCTCAACCCCGAGCCGAACCGCTCCGCCCCGACCTGCGTCCCTTACGAGACGCCAAAATCACCGACTTCGTCGAACTCAAGCCCGGCAGTTTCCGCCTGACCTACGAAGTGAACGGAAAACCGGGTACCGTCAGCTACACGGTGACCGAGGACGGCTCCGCAAAATTCACCTTCGTAGACACCAACGGCACAACCAAGACCGAAACCTACACGCGCCGCCAACGCGGCCCAGGAGGCGATCGCCGGCCACCCCCTCGTCCCGGCGACAACCCTCCACCTCGAGACGGCCCGCGACGTCCGCCCCCCAAAGCCCAGAAGTCAACCGACAAACCACGCAGCAACCTCCCGCAACTGACCGTCACCAGCCCGGCCCTGGACGCCAACGGTTTCATCTCCTCAGAATTCACCTGCGACGGCCAGAGTGCCTCGCCCCCCGTCGAGTGGAAGGCTGCCCCGCCAGGCACGAAGTACTATGCCGTGAGTCTCTGGCATATCGCCCCGGATCAGGAGAAATCCTACTGGGTGATTTACAACATCCCAGCCAAAGTGACAAAGCTCGCCAAGAACACGCAGGGCATCGGCACAACAGGCCTGAACGACAAACACCGAGCCGGCTACGACCCCATGTGTTCAAAAGGCCCGGGAGTCAAGGAGTATCACATCACCGTCTACGCCCTTTCCGCCGAACCCAAGCTCACCCCCGACAAAGCCACCCGAGCGAATCTGCTCGCGGCGATCAAGGATATTACGCTGGCGGAGGGGACGTTGGACTTTCGGTACGAGCGGAAGAAATAGATCTGATCGAGACACTCGACGCTAGCGGCGTACTCGTCGTCGAACAGCCGCAGAGAATGATTAACGTCCCGCAAAACGATCGACATAGCGAACCAGATACCCGTCATAAACTCGCTGAAGAGCTCGCGCATTGTTTACTTGACATGTGCAGCGGTATCTGCTTGCTTATTGGCAGTCCTTGCGATCTAATGACGCCAGACGTCTTCCTCGCATATCAAGCACGATCCTGTGCACGTCGAAGGCGATCTGTTTCCCAATTGTGACAGGAACCAGCATGCGACGCAAGAAAACAGGTTGTGACCTGGAATTGTACGCCGTTTCAGGTACCAATACGGTGGTTCTTTCGTTGGACATGAAGGCAAAGCCATCCGGCCTGCTCGGATTCGCATTTGAGCGGGTCGAAACCAAGTCGCAAAAGCGGATCTGGCTGTACGGGCAAAAATTCTTTGGTTCGGTTATCCCGATCGCCAAGGAAGACCTGGGAAAGGTTAAGGGACAGAAATATCCTACCCACCTCCATCCGGTGCAAGGCTTCTTGTGGAAAGATTTTACTGTCGAGCCGGATACTGAGTACACATATATCGTGACGGCATATAAGGGAACTCCGACGAACCTGCAGGTCTTCCTGAAGGAAACCATTACGATCTCCAGTGAGCCGAACATCAAGGGGGCTCATGGCATTTTCTTTAATCGTGGCGTGTCGGGCAGCCAATCATACGCCGAGCAATTCGGGAATGAGCGCCCCGACTCGATGGCAGACAAGGTGGAACAGGAGCGCGCTTACCGCTGGTTGTCGCGCGGGCTTTACGAAGGGCTAATCGCATTTATCGAGAGTGCCAAAGAGGGACAAAAGTTGCGGGGTGCGTGCTACGAGTTCCAACATCCAGGCACTCTCGCGGCCTTGAAAAAGGCCCAAAAACTGGGCGTTAACGTCAACGTCGTGTACGACGCCACGAACTACGGGACGGAAAACAAGGCGGCACTGGTTGCCGCTGGCGCATCGTCGCTCGTCAAGCACGTGCGTGATAATGAAGTGACACAGGCACACAACAAGTTCTTCGTACTGCTCGACAAGAATGACAAGCCTCTGAAGGTCTGGACAGGATCCACGAACATTTCAGAAAAAGGAATTTTCGGCCATTGCAACACGGGCCACCTGATTGTCGACAAGGGCATTGCCGCCAAATATTTCGCCTATTGGCAGCTTGTCTATCAAAATCTGGACCGGGACAGCTACCGTGCGGCCGTCATGGCTTTGGAAGACGGAGGCGACAAGAAGGCTGATGAAATACCTGACGGGATTTCCGTGTTCTTCAGCCCACGCCATAACAATGCCATGCTGCAAAACTACGCCGACCTTATTGAGAGCGCGAGCGAAATGGTGTGCTGCATTTATCCGTTTAACATTGACAAACGCTTTCAGGCGGTGTTCGGGAACGACAAGCCCTACTTACGTTACATTTTGTTGGATGCCCGCAAGAAATTCAACACGTTCAAGACAGATGATCGTGACGTGGAAGTCGTCGCCGGCTCCTACATTCATTCGGAGTTTGACCAGTGGGCGGCTGAAACAACCTCTGGCAAGCTGATTAAGAGCGGTGTGAATTTCCTCCACAACAAGATCATCCTCATTGATCCCTTGGGTGACGTTTCCATCGTGATTACCGGTTCCGCAAATTACAGCGTGAACTCCACGTCCATGAACGACGAGAACACACTCATTATCAAAGGTGATGATCGCGTCGCGGACATCTATTTCACCGAGTATGTCCGATTGTTCGATCATTTCGCGTTCCGCGAATGGCTAAGTGGTCACGAGAAGGAGTTCAATCCTTTCTTAAGGGAAGATGGCGGCTGGGTGGACAACTATTTTGACAATCCAGACCTCATGAACGTCAAACGGAAGCTGCTATTTAAGGAAATGACGCGAGCTAGTGAGAGTGCCTGAGGGAACGTTAAGGCGCCCATTGCACGGCCTTCAGGTATCCATGTAAGGGTTGTCGGCAGGTTTCCAAGCGGCACAAAGATTTCCTAACGAGACCAGTTGTGGGTAGTTCAGAACTGCAACAATGCAAGGGGTTCTGAGCCACGCAAGGGTGTTGTTGGTGCTTCCCGGTTGCTGCAAGCACCGATCGACTGACGCTGTTTTTAGGACGGGCCGTAACGAGGATTTAGCATATAAGGATATGAGCTATTGGTACGACGGAACTGGACTCGTGATGAGCTTCTACTAGCGATGAACCTTTATTGCCACTTACCGTTTGGTAAGCTGCACAGAGGCAATCCTGATGTAATTCGCCTGGCGGGTGCGATTGGTCGAACGGCATCGAGCGTTGCCATGAAGTTATGTAACCTCGCCTCTCTGGATCCGAGGCTCCAACAGCGCGGGGTCAAAGGATTGTCTGGCGCTTCGGAAGCAGATCGTGAGATCTGGAACGAGTTCCATGGGGATTGGGAACGTCTCGCAATTCAGAGCGAGGAACTTCGCGAGCAGTACGGCCTTCCTGATGACTCAGCAACAGCCGACGAAGTTGTCCCGGAAATCCGTCGGTTCGTGGGAGCGACTGAAGGTTCGCGCGTTACCAAAGTACGGTTGGCTCAGCGGTTCTTTCGCAGTTCGGTCCTGGCGAGCTATGCGTCGCGGTGTTGCATCACGGACATCAATCAGCCGGCGTTTCTGATTGCCAGTCACATACTCCCTTGGAGTCAGTATCCGCAGCATCGGACAGATCCACGTAATGGCATCTGCCTGTCAAGTCTCCACGACAGGGCCTTTGATCGTGGGCTGATCACCTTTGACGAGAACTTGAGGATGGTGATCTCTGCGAAGCTGCGCTCTGGATTGTTAAATCACGTTTTAAACGAATCGTTCTCGCGTTTCGAAGGCAAAGAGTTACGACTGCCGGATAAATTCTGTCCGGAGCAGAGCTTTCTCGCTGTCCACCGAGATCAAATCTTCGTGCAATGACATGCAGACTGCCCGACTCGGAGAGTCAGGCTACAGGTTCTGGCTAGTGGTTTTCACCTACTCGCGGAATGCACGACTTTCGCTGTTCGACTCGTCGGATGAAGTGAAAATGTCTGGCTTTTGGGGTGGCGTTTCTGGACAATGGTGGGGCCTTGCGCTGGTTCTTCGATACTGCGTTTCAGCGAACCCTTGACTATGCCTTTGCCTCTCGACGAATTTGTCCTGCAGCTTGAAAACAGTGGAATTCTGGGTGGTGAGACCATCCGGGATTTCATTCCTCCCAACGCCGCTCCCAAGGATGCCGACGAGCTGGTGCGGGAATTGGTGGAGCAGAAAAAGCTGACCCAGTATCAGGCTGAGGAAGTTGCCAAGGGGAATGGGAAATCGCTGGTCCTGGGGAATTACATTCTGCTGGAACAAATCGGGGCCGGCGGAATGGGGCAGGTGTTCAAGGCCGAGCATCGCCGCATGCACCGCGTCGTGGCGGTGAAAGTTCTGCCCACCGCGACCATGAAGGATGCGGCGACGGTGGCTCGTTTTGAGCGCGAGATCACGGCTGTCTCCAAGATCAACCATCCCAATATTGTGGCGGCGTTTGATGCGGATTGTGCCAATGGGGTGCATTTCCTTGTCATGGAACTGGTCGAGGGGAAGGACCTGTGGGCGCTGGTTTCCAAGAATGGTCCGTTTCCAGTCACGAAGGCCGTGAACTGCATTATGCAGGCGGCGACCGGTTTGGGAGCGGCTCACGCCAAGGGGATCGTGCATCGCGACATCAAACCGGCGAATCTGCTGCTGGATAATTCGGGGGTTATCAAGATCCTGGATATGGGTCTGGCGCGGCTGAATGGGGATGCGACCGGTCCGCAGCAGACCGAACTCACGTCAACCGGGATGTTCATGGGGACCGTGGACTTCATGAGTCCCGAGCAGGCCATGAACACGAAACATGCGGACGGACGCGCTGACATCTATAGCCTGGGCTGTACTCTCTATTTCTTGATCACTGGCGATTTGACCTATCAAGGCGAGACCATCATCGAAAAAATCCTGGCCCATCGCGAACATCCGATCCCGTCACTCAAGGTGAGCCATCCCGAGATCACCGAGGAACTCGAAGCCGTGTTTCGCAAGATGGTGGCGAAGAAGGTCGAGGACCGGTACCAGGCGATGACCGAAGTCGTGGCCGATCTGCACTATTGCGCGACGGGCGAAAAGCTCTCGGAGAAGTCCCTGCCGGGAACTTCGGTGCAATTTCAAAACAGCGCGTTTGCGTTTCTGCGGGATATTCCCACCGAGCGGATC
>JAQGHS010000432.1 GCA_028291605.1 Planctomycetaceae bacterium
TCATCCCGCGCGCCGTCAAGTCTTCGATCAGGGCCGATAACCCGATGTCCATTTTGGGCAACTGCGGCTTCAAGTCGACGAAGTTGTTGGTGTGCGTGTCCCAGCCGCCCCAATGAGTCGTCACGCAGCGGACGCCGGCTTCGACCAACCGGCGAGCCATCAGTAGTCGGTCATTATGGGTCGTCATGATCTGGGCACGGGCATTGTCGCCGGCTCGCTCGCCGCGATAACGTGCCACGGTGCGAGGATCTTCCTTCGTCAAATCCAGCGCACGACCGATCTTCCCGCTCGTCAGAACATTGACCGCCTGCTGCCGGAAGACATCCATCGCGCCCATGATGGCCGTCTCTTGAGACAGGCGTTTAAATTGATCCAGCCCTTGCAGGAGCCCCAGTCGTTCGTCGATCCGGACGTCGGTCAAGTTAGTCCTGCGGCGCAGATTGTCTTGCTCGATTCCGTACGGGTCCGGCGAATAGGCCGCATACTTGGGTCCCAGGAAGCCCGGTTTGCCGATCATCGATTCGAAAAAGGGGACGAAATCGAGGTACGGGGGGGCCTTGCCGTCGAGCGAACCGAGCAGCTTGCTCGCCACGGAACCCAAGCTGGGCCGCCCGCCGGCCGATTGCAGATCTTTGATGCCCCAGCCCGACGACGTTTGATAGTTTTCATGCAGACCTACCGTGCCGACCACTGTTCGGACGATCGAAAACCGGTCGGCCATCTGTGCCAGCAGCGGAAAGAGCTCGCAAATATCCAGACCCGGCACGTTCGTCGGAATCGGCTTGAATTCCCCGCGGAACTCACGCGGAGATTCCGGCTTCATATCCCACATGTCGATCTGCGGAGGACCTCCCCCCAGATGAATGTTGATGATCGCTTTGTTCTGGGAACCCAACCCGCTCGGCGAAGCGGCTTCGGCTCGCAGGAGATTGGTCAACGTCAGGCCGCCGAAACCGGCGGCGCCGATACGGAGAAAGTCACGACGGGAGACGCCGTCGCAATATTTACTTCCATCACCGAAAATCGTCAGCATGACCTCTCCCGCAAATAAGATAAGTGAACCGACATATTATCACTATTTGTCGGCCAATGGAACCAGATTACGCGAGAATTGCTGGATTTGGCTCCCCGTAGCGTGGCCCAAATTGCTCTGCAACCTGGGGATTTAGGCAGCATTCCACAAAGGGTTCGTCACAATTGGTTTAGGGAGCTGACTAGTGCATCGTCAAAACGAGATTTTCGGGTTGGGTTTGTGGGAGGGCGAAGCTCCTGCTGAGCCGTAACCCAGGCTTGGATCACCGCAGTTCGAGGGCGCACATCGAATTGAGATTGTTCCAAAGTGCTTGGTGGGTTTCGTTTGGGCGAAATCTGACAGGCGTGACCGACTGGAAAATCCTGGTTTTCGTAGGCTGCGCTGATTCAGTGAATGGTCATAGGGTGGATATTGTTGCTTGTGGGAAGTCGCGCCTGGTGGCGAGAGAGTTGAGTGGAGAAAGTAGTGAGTAGATTTAAGACAGATTGAAGAATTCGAAGGGATCAAAGAAGTCAAAGAGTTCACGGTTCTGTCGAATTGGGTTTTGCCGTTCTTCGTGACCTTCGTGGCCTTCTGTTAAAAAGGATTTGGAACAGAAGGTCACAAAGGGGTCAAAGAGTTCAAAGAGTTCAAAGAGTTCAATGAGTTCAAAGAGTTCAAAGAGTTCAAAGAGTTCAAAGAGTTCAAAGAGTTCAAAGAGTTCAAAGGGATCAAAGGGATCAAAGAGTTCACGGTTCGGTCGAATTGGGTTTTGCCATTCTTCGTGACCTTCGTGGCCTTCTGTTAAAAAGATTTGGAACAGAAGGTCACAAAGGCCACGAAGAATTCAAAGAGTTCAAAGAATGCGCGAGAATTTGTCTGTGGCTGGGGATGGAAGATGATGCTTGCGAGGGCAAGCTGGTGGGGAATCGATTTTGGCGCAAATATCCTCTGCCAAAAACATCGCTTCACTTGGCCGCGGGGCCAATCGAGAACGATCGCTTGATCTTCGAGGTGTTTCCCTGGCGGTCCTTAACACTCACCGTCAGCTCGCCGTGGTCTAGCTTGGCGATAGGCTTCGCCAGGACGAACTCCCAGCGGCTCTCAGGGAGGGCCTTGAATTTCGGGGCGAGGTTTTCACCGGGCTGGATGCCATCGACCTCGAAGTTGGCGACGACGGAGAGACTCTGCTGGTCCAGCCCCGTAAGGTAGTCGTGCATGCCGATCAGGATCCGGGACAACGGCGGCCCGTTTGCGCCGGGCTCGGGGGCAGTCAGGGTCAGTGTCGGACGCCCTTCGTCGAGCATCCAGCCGCGTCCGCGACTTTGTGGATCGTATTCGACATCGATCGGACAACCGATGTCGATCCAGCGCACGAACGTCAGTTTTTCGGCACTTGTCAGCGGGGGGATTTTTTCCAGGCTTTGGCCGTCCGGCGTTTTGGACATTCCCGCAATCGCTGCGGGCGGCGGCATGGAGCTGCCGGTATGATCGACGTCACGCTCCTTGTTCTTACATTGATGGCACCACTCCAGGAGGTTCTTCTCGTTTTCATAGTCGAGCGGCGGACTGGCGATGTCGTCATTCTGGAAGCCGTCAAGCCGCTGGCCGTAGATCTTCCAGATCAGCGGGCTGCGTCGCGACTGGTAGGCCCACGAGTATTGCACCAGGCGGGCGTAGGTCCGCGGCAGCTCCCTGGGAATATGCACATTTTCTGCCCAGGGGACGAGGCCCTCCTGGAGAGCCGGGCGGTAGTCATCGAGTACGAGCTTGCCGGCGGGCGATTGCTGCTTGTGGGAGTGGCAGGCCACGCAACTGCGCTCCAGCAGCGGCTTGATATCACGATGGAACTCAACGTCCTTCACCCCGACCGCATATTCCACGCCCGTGCTCCCCTCCTGGTCCCACTTCTGTCCCTTGTCGCCGGGCTGGTTGGCCGGTTGGTTGGCGAACAGCGGCGGCTTCGTCGTCAAATCCCAAATCTTGTACTCGGGCCGCGCGGCCGCGGTCAGCTCGAACGAGGTTGGTTGCTGACTGTGGGCATGGCAGCCGCCGCAGTTATTGCGAATCTCGCCCGGCCGCACCTGGTGCCAAGTCTGGGCCATGTTGAGCACCATGCCCTTGTTATCCAGCGTCTGGAAGGTCCACGCCACATCGGCAGGCACCTTGGCGAGGAAACTGGTATCCGGATTGCCGTCAGGATCGAGAGGCTGGTCGACGCCGCGAAACTTTCGCACGGGGAACTCGCCCAGAATGCGAATGCGTTCCTCGGCGTTGCTGCCGAGGGCGAAGTGGCGGCGTTCCCTGTGGACGGTGTCGCTCACTGGCTCCAGCAGCAGGATGCGAACGCCCCAGATATCGCTGTTGTCATACAGGCC
>JAQGHS010000453.1 GCA_028291605.1 Planctomycetaceae bacterium
AGACGGTTTGGGTTGTCCACATGATTCGGAGTTCGGAATTCACCATGATGAGATCTCTTCTCCCAGCCCTGTGCTGGTTCAGCCTTGTTTCTTCCGCGACCTTCGGATTCGCTGACTCTACCACCCAACTGAAGGTCTTCCCCTCGGAAATCTCCCTTCGCGGCCAAGATGATCGCCAGACGATTGCCGTGCAATTGGTGAATGATCAAGGCATTACCCGGGATGTCACCGCCGCTGTCGTCGTGAAGTCGGTTGATACCAAGGTCGCTGATGTTTCCGGGCGGATGGTCACCCCCAAAGGCACTGGCGAAACCAAGCTGCTCGTGGAACTCGGACAACATACCGCAGAGGTGACGGTCACCGTGAAAGACGCCACCGTCTCGCGTGAAGTCAGTTTCCGGCTCGATGTCATGCCGATCTTCATGAAGTCGGGCTGCAATACCGGCAGTTGTCATGGAGCCGCTCGCGGTAAAGATGGATTCATGCTCTCGCTGTTTGGATATGATCCGACGGGCGATTATTACCGGTTGACTCGCCAGTTTGTCGGACGGCGAATCGATCTCGCCGTGCCCGCCAAGAGCCTGATGCTGGAGAAGACGGCCGGCGAAGTCGCCCACACTGGCGGCAAGCTGTTTACGACCGAGAGTGACGACTACCGGACTCTGCTCCGCTGGATCGAGGCTGGTGCTCCTGATGATAACGGGGATACGCCGGAGCCGGTTGGCATTGAACTTTTGCCCTCTAAGACGGTCTTCGCGGGTAAGGATCAAACTCAGGCCACCGTCGTCACCGCGCGGTATTCGGACGGTTCGGTGCGTGATGTCACCAAGCTGGCGTTGTTCATGACCAACAATGATTCGGTCGTCAGCATCGACAAGGAGGGCATCGTCAAGGGTAACAATCGCGGCGGAGCATTCGTGTTCGCCCGGTTCAATAAGTTCACGGTCGGCAGCGAAGTCCTGGTACTGCCCACCGATGACAACTTTGTCTGGCCCAACACTCCCGAATCCAATTTCATCGACACCCTCGTCTTCGATAAGCTGAAGAAACTGCATCTGGCCCCGTCCGACTTGTGTGATGATGAAACCTTCCTGAGACGCGTCACACTCGACCTCATTGGCCTCCCTCCGTCCCGTGCCGAGTACGACCAGTTCATCGCTGATACCGACACCAACAAGCGTGCCAAGTTGATCGACCAGCTCCTCGACCGTGAAGAGTTCGTTGACTTGTGGGCGATGAAGTGGGGCGAACTGCTGCGAATTCGAGCCGCCGGAAATCAGGCACAATACGGCCGCGATGCCAAGGCCATGTGGGCCTACTCCGCATGGGTCCATGACCAGATGGCCGCCAACCGGCCCCTCAATGAGATGGTGGCCGAACTCGTTGTCGGCAACGGCAGCAACATCAAGCAGCCAACCTCCAATCTCTATACGGCCACCGAGCGACTCACACCGCAAAAGACTGCCGAGGACTTCGCACAGGTCTTCCTTGGTACGCGGATCCAATGTGCTCAGTGCCACAACCATCCCTTCGACCGCTGGACACTCAACGACTACTACGGGTTCGCCAGCTTCTTCGCAGGCGTCAACATGAAGCGCGGCGTCGAAGGCCGTGAGGTCGTCATCTTCAATAACAACCGGAACAACACTGTCGAGCACCCTGTCGATGGCCGCCGCATGAAACCGAAATTCCTCGGTGGCGATGCCCCCGAAGTCGAAGGCCAGGACCCCCGAGTCGCCCTGGCCAAATGGCTGACGGCACCCGAAAACACGGCATTCAACCAGACCATGTCCAACATCATCTGGGCTCACTTCTTCGGACGCGGCATCGTCGATCCGGTCGATGATGTGCGGATCAGTAATCCCGCCAGCAACAAGGAGTTGTTGGCCGCTCTCGGACAGAAACTGACCGAATACGGCTTTGATAAGAAGAAGCTGATTCGCGACATCTGTAACTCGCGGACCTATCAACTCTCAGTCGCCACCAATCCGACCAACGAACTTGACGAGTCCTATTTCTCTCACAGCTATATCCGCCGCCTGCAGGCCGAGGTCCTCCTCGACACGATCACACGGATCACGGGCACCGAAGACCGCTTCCAATCATCTCCCCAAGGAACCCGTGCCGTCGAACTTTATGCGGGCAATGTGACGAACTTCTTCCTGTCGACATTCGGCCGGGCCCCCCGGGAATCGGCTTGCTCCTGTGAAGTCAACAAGGAAGCTAACCTCTCACAGGCGCTACACCTCGTCAACGGTGACACCATCACCCAGAAGGTCGCCAGCAGCAAGCTAATCCCCAGCCTGCTCGCCGCCAAGCTGCCACCCGAAAAAATCATTGAAGAGTTGTACGTTCTCGCCTTGTCTCGCAAACCAACCGCCGATGAAACTGCCGCGCTGGTCGTGATCGTCAACCAAGACCTCAACGACCCCGATCGGGCGAACAAACTCGCCGGGCTGAGTGCCCAGATCGACCAAAATTACAAGCGGCTCCAGGGTCAACTCAAGGGCTACAAAGACGAATACGAAAAGCTGAAAGAAGACGGTCAGGAAGCCGAAGCCCTGGGCAGCCTCGAAAAGCAAATCGCGGCCACCGAAAAGAGACTCGAAGAAGCCAGAAACCGACAGGCGGGCAACGTTCCCCTGATGGTTTACGGTGACATCTTGTGGGGTCTCTTTAATTCCACCGAGTTCGCGTTCAATCACTAAAGCCGTGAAGTAATAGTGAAACCAGGTGAGCCCCGTCCCGTAAGGGCGGGGATAATTTGCACGCAACGTCACACCAGGAACCCCAGGCCTCACGGCACCGGGCTCACCTAAATCATACTGTTGGAGTCTGTCGTGATCTCTCGCTTCCTCACGCTAGTAACTATCCTGTCCCTCGCGACTACCGCGACGGCCCAGGAAAAGGCCGACGCCGCAAAACCTGCGGCCAAGGATCTCGTCACCTTCAAAGACCACATCTCGCCGATCCTCCGCAAGCATTGCGGCACCTGTCATAATCCCGACAAGGCGACCTCCGACCTGAACGTCATGACGTACCAGACGCTGATGGCCGGCGGCAGCAGCGGCGAGTCGGTCATGGCGGGAAATCCCGATCAAAGCCTGCTCTACAAGGCGGTCGCTCACCTTGAAGAACCTTTCATGCCGCCCAAGTCGCCGAAGATCCCCGACGCCGATCTCGCGCTGATTAAGAAGTGGATCGAACTCGGCGCGCCCGAAACATCGGTCAGCGCCGTGAAGAATGCCACCCGCAAAGTTGATCTCGACCTGGCGTCGGTCTCAGCCGGCAAGCCTGAAGGGCCGCCACCGATGCCTGAGAACCTGCCCGAGCTGTCGTTGCCTCACACCAAGCGACCCCATCCCGTCACGGCCCTCGCCGTCAGCCCGTGGGCTCCGCTCATCGCGGTCGCCGGCCATGAGCGAATCCTGCTCTACAATACCGATGACTTGAAGCTGGTCGGCGTGCTACCATTCCCTGAGCGTATTCCCCACGTCTTGAAATTCAGCCGCAATGGCAAGTTGCTGCTGGCTGCAGGTGGCCGGGGTGCCAGCGTGGGCAAGGCGGTGCTGTTCGACGTCGTCACGGGCAAGCGAGTCACTGAAGTCGGCGATGAATCCGACACCGTGCTGGCCGCTGATATCAGCCCCGATCTGAAATGGGTGGCACTCGGCGGGCCGGCGAAATTAGTGAAGATCTTTTCGACGGAAACCGGCGAACTGAAGCACAAGATCAAGAAGCATACCGACTGGGTCACGGCCATCGAATTCAGCCCCAATGGCGAGATGCTCGCCAGCGGAGACCGGAACGGTGGGGTCTACCTCTGGGAACCGGAAACCGGCAGCATCCTCTTTACCCTCGGCGATCACAAAGACATGATCACCGACATGAGCTGGCGAGCCGACTCGCAAATGCTCGCGACCGCCAGCGAAGACGGCCGCGTGATCCAGTGGTACGCCGAAGACGGTTTCCCCACGCGGACGCTCAATGCGACCGCTGGCGGAGTCGCCGTCCGCACGCCGGCCACCAAGGGCAAGCCGACCGGGGTGTTGTCGGTCGCGTATGCTCGCAACGGCATGCTCGCCACTCTGGGCCGAGATAACACCCTCCGCCTGTGGAAGACCAACGGCGATCAGCTCGCCAAACTGGACGGCTTCACCGACACCCCCTGGCGAGTCGTCTTCAGCCACGACGGCGAACGAGTCATCGCCGGCGACTTCACCGGCGAGCTTTCAGTGTGGATTGTCAAAGATCAAACTCTCGTCGGCAAACTGACGACCAATCCGTAATATGGCCCTCAGTTTGTGAGCGGCACGGCGCTAGCCGCCGGTTCTTCCATAGGCATCTAACACAGAACCGGTGGCTAGCGCCATTCCGCTCACAAAGTGGTTGCCATTCATTACGCCCCTGAAAACTTCCAGATCTTCAACGCGTTCTGGCCCAGGATCAACTCGCGATCCGCGGCTGTATAAAAATCGCAATACTTGTCGACGAACTCGAGCTCCTGATTCATGGGCAGCTCCCACCGGGGACGCGGATATCCGGTCCCCCAGACGATCTGCTTGCCGCCAAACTCCTCGTAGATCGCCTTGTAAAACGGCAACGTATCCTCATAGGGATAGCGTTTCGTCTCGGACATTTCATACGGTTCAGAATTGCTGATCCAGACCTGTGGGAACTTTTTCAGCGGGAACATCTTGCGAAACTCCGGCCAGCAATCGGGCGACTTCAAGTCCGGCTTGCCGGCATGGTCCACGATGATCTTCACCCCCGGGAAGCGCCCCGCCATGTCGGCCAGCATGGGCATCTGATGGGGCGCAATATAAAAGTTAAACACGGCCCCCAGCTTCTCCGCTTCGCGCCATAGCGGATAATGTTCTTTGGAATTCAGCCACGTCGATCGGGGATGATAAATCGGACTGAACCGCATCCCCTGAAAGCCGTGCTCCTGCACCCAATACCGCAACTTCTCCGCCGCCTTGGGATTCTCAGGGTCGAGCAACCCATGTGCGACAAACAGCTTCGGGTAGCTCTTCAGGCAGTGGGCGATATAAGAGTTATCCCAGCCGAAGTACCGGGGATTAATCAGCACCGCATAGCGCAGACCAAAGTCCGCCATCTGGGCGACCTGATTCTCGATCGGGGCCTCAATCTTCTCGGGCACGTTCTTGCCCTTCTCCGGATGATTGAAGGGAAACTTCGGATCGAACGTCCAGACCTCCGTGTGCGTATCGATGATCAGCCGCGGTGGTGCCGCCGCGGCCGGCGTCGCGCCCCCCACTGCCGTTGCAGCTAGTGTGGCAAGTGTCCCCGTCAACAATTCGCGACGGTTCAGATTGGCGTTCATGCTCGATCCCATTTCAGACTCCAGATAGACGAGGGCAGAATCGTGATTCGACGTGATGGGAGGGCGAGGGACCCAGGGGGTCCCTCGCCCTCCCATCAACCCAAAACAGGGGTGGCCTACAGTCGTGACTAAGTTCCACATCAATCGAGCGCTCATGTCTTTGGATCTCCGTCGCGTAGGGCTAGTATTCCGCCCCAGCCGTCGAAAAACCAGCCAGCAACCTCTCGAAAAAACATTTCGATTTTCCCCCCCAGCCTGATCTACCTGAATTGATCCGCTTCGTGCTAGAATGCGTGCATCAGCAACTGTTGATGGATCACGGACGGTGCTTCTCGTAAGGATTTCGAGGACCGCAGGAGAATCGCAATGCCACCACCATCGCCGCGGAAAGTCTCGCGCCGGCAATTTCTGATGGGCAGTCTGCGCGCTGGCGGAGCCGGCCTCGCACTGGGCGAACTGCTGCGTTTGCGCTCGCTCGCGGCCCAGCCGGGCCAGCTCCCTCCCGACACCTCGGTGATTCAAATCTGGCTGGGGGGCGGCCCCAGTCAGTTCGAGACCTTTGATCCCAAGCCGCTGGCACCGATTGAAATTCGCGGCCCCTATCGCGACATCCAGTCGAAGCTCCCCGGAGTCCGCGTCTGTGAGATGATGCCGCTGACCGCCGGCGTGCTCGACAAGACAGCCATCATCCGCAGCTTCACGCACCCGTACGACGACCACTTCGGGGTCACCCGCTGGTGCCTGGAAGGTCGCAAGGAACCCGATAAGAGCAGCGGTTATCCGTCGGTCGGTTCGATCGTGTCGAAGTTCCGCGGCCCGCGACGGCCTGGCATGCCCGCCTATGCGATGCTCGCCGAAGAGTCCGTCATGCACCATCACCTGTTCGATGCGATGGCGCCCGGCTATCTGGGAGTCTCGCATTCCCCGTTTGCCGTCCTGCAGAATCCGTATCCCTTCGAGTTCCAAGCCGACCGCCTGGCCGCCGCAACCAGCAGTCTCGAACTGGCCACCGACGTGACGCTCGACCGCATCAACGATCGCAAGCTGCTCCTGTCCGAACTCGATCGCCTGCCCCGTCAACTCGATGCGAGTCGAGGCGAACTCGATCCCTTCGCGTCGCAGGCCCTGGAATTGGTCACCAGTGCCAAGGCCCGCCAGGCCTTTGATCTCAACGCCGAATCGGCCGCGACGCGCGAGCGGTATGGAAGTCACCGGTGGGGGCAGATGGCCTTGCTGGCTCGGCGCCTGGTGGAATCGGGCGTGACCTTCGTGACGCTCAATACGGCCCCCGACTGCCTGCGCTGGGACTGGCACGTCAGCGTCTCGAGAGAAAACCGCCCACAACCCGACCCGGGTGGACCGAACACCGGCATGGATTGGAGCGGCCCGCCGCTCGACCGAGCCCTCTCGGCGCTCATCACCGATCTTAGTGAACGGGACGCATGCCGCAACGTGTTGCTGCTCGTCTGGGGTGAATTCGGCCGCTCGCCGAAGGTCAATGTCACAGGCGGCCGCGACCATTGGCCGCGCCTGGGCAGCGTGCTGCTGGCTGGCGGAGGCCTGAAGATGGGCCAGATCATCGGCGAATCGAGCTCCGACGGCGGCCTGCCGACCAATCGCCCCATCGGTCCCAGCGATGTCCTGGCAACAGTTTATAAACATCTCGGCATCGACCCCAATCAAAACGCCGTCAACCTCCTGAACCGCCCGATTCCACTCCTGCCGGACGGCAAGGTCATCGACGAATTGTTCTAGAAAGTAGCCTTCACGCTCCGCGTGAAGTAAGCCGAGCGCGCGGTGAACGCCGAAAATATTCCAACCCCGTCCGCGGACCCGGCTATCTTCACGCGGAGCGTGAAGGCTACATTCCGTTACCCCGAGTCGAGCCTCCACATGCCGCACCCTCTGACTCGACGCGACTTCCTGGGAACATCGATCGGTTCCGTCGGCCTCGCGCTCGCCCATGCCCCGCTGGCCCGCGCATGGGCCGAAGACGTCAAGCCGCGTGACAAGCTTCCCATCGCGGCCGTGGTCACGGTTTACGGACGGAATACGCATGCCGATGTCATTGTCGGGAAAGTCCTGGAAGGCTGGGCGCAAGACGGCGGCCCCGGTCCCGACCTGAAGCTGGCAGCGATGTATGTGGATCAGGTGGGAGATGACGACCTCAGCGTGCCGCTGTCGAAAAAGCATGGATTCCGGCTCGCGAAAACGATCCGCGAAGCACTCACGCTGGGTACTGACTCGCTGGCCGTCGCCGGCGTGTTGTCGATCGGCGAGCATGGCAATTATCCCGACATTCTCGAAACCCAGCAGACCAAATATCCGCGGCGCCGGTTCTTCGACGAGATCGCGGCGACGTTTAAAAGTTGCGGCCAGGTCGTTCCCGTGTTTAATGACAAACACCTGTCGTACGCCTGGGGCGACGCCAAGCACATGTTCGATACGGCCCGCAGCATGAGCTTCCCCTTCATGGCCGGGTCGTCGGTCCCCGTCATGTGGCGC